>MFGV01000082.1 GCA_001778375.1 Candidatus Firestonebacteria bacterium RIFOXYD2_FULL_39_29 | reverse complement strand
AGTAATTTAATTGCGACACAGTCTGAATTACTAGTGACTAATGATATATTTTGCTCAAGTACTCAAGATCAAAACAAGCTATGCTTATTTAATGTAAGGCGAAAAAAGAGACTTCGCCATAATTTAACAAAGATATAACACAATAAATAGTCAGTAGTCATTAGTCAATAGTACTTGCTCTTCTTATTCCGAGAACCAGATACTTCCTTCACCAAATGTATCTTCAACATACTTCACCAGCTCGGAAGTAGGGGATACTTTTATCGGAGTTTCCAGAATATCTTCAATTTCTTCTGAATTTTTATAAAAACGCAAAAATACCTGACAAGTTCCCTTTCCATTATATTTTGCAAGGTTTCTTCTGAGTCCATCAAGAGTTGAATCTTCAAGTCCCAGCGTAAGTATTTTTATATGCGCTTTTTTATAAAGTCTTTCTTGTGCTTCCGAAAGAAGAATAATATCCTCAGCGAGAATTTTGGGTGTTCCCTTATCTTCGGCGTTTTCAGAGTTTGAATCTTCAAAATCAACCTTCCCTTTAACAATTATCAGAGTTTCTTCGGCAATTTTGTTGTTTACCCTTTCAAAGAGCTTAGGAAAGATGACTACCTCAACGATACCGCCAAGATCCTCTAATGTCATAATTGCCATTCTTTCATTTCGCTTGGTGGTTTTAAGGTCAAGCCGGCTGATTATCCCGCCTAAAGTCGCAGTATTTCCCTCTTTAACATCTTTCAAACTTAACGTGGTATTGGAAGCAAAACGTTTTATTTGTTCTTCGTATTTTACAAGAGGATGCCCCGAAAGATAAATACCGAGTAATTGTTTTTCAAAATTTAAAAGACGGTCCTCAGGATATTCATCAGCAGGGTATACCCTCTGTGTTTGTTCCGTCAAATTTTCAAAAAGGAAGTCCTGTCCGGTTTCCTTTACCTGCTGATTGGCCTGAGCTGAAGAAACGGCCTCGTCCGCCATTCTCGCCATCTGCAATCGCTTTAAGCCGAAACAGTCAAAAGCCCCGCTTTGGATTAAACTTTCAATTACTTCTTTGTTCGCGATCCGGAGATCCACGCGGTTGCAAAAATCTTGAAGGGATTTAAACGGGCCGTTTGCTTCCCTCTCCTTAATAAACATCTCTGTTGCCGCGGCTCCCACATTTTTTATCGCAGAAAGCGCAAAAAATATTTTATTATCATGCACTGAGAATTTTGTATCGCATAGGTTAATACAGGGCGGCTGGAGAACAAACCCGCTTTTACGTATCTCATCCACATAAATACCGATTTTCTCGGCGCTGTTGATTTCGGATGACAACAGCGCTGCGTAATATTCCAGCGGGTAATTTGCTTTAAGATATGCGGTCTGATATGAGACTATTGCATATGATGCCGAGTGTGATTTATTAAAACCATAACCTGCAAACTTTGCAATCTCATTAAATATTTTTTCAGCTTTAGCTTCCGTTAATTTTTTTGCAACAGCACCTTTTACAAATAATAAACGCTGTTTTTCCATTGCCTCCGGATCTTTTTTCGACATAGCCTTACGGAGAATATCCGCCTGCGCCATAGTAAATCCTGCAAGTTTTACGGTAGACTGCATTACCTGTTCCTGGTACAACATAATACCGTAGGTTTCTTTTAAAATATCTTCAAGGTCGGGATGTTCATATTTTATAGGGATCTGTCCGTGTTTTCTTTTTACAAACTCATCAATCCACTCCATAGGTCCCGGACGGTACAAAGCGATAAGGGCAATAATATCATATATTGTTTGAGGCTTCATCTTTCGCAGTAAATCTTTCATCCCCGCGCTTTCCAATTGAAATATTCCCGCTGATTTTGCTTCGCATAGGATCTGAAAGGATTTAGGATCGTCAAGCGGCAGATTATTGGGATTTATGATAATCCCGCGTTCTTTTTTTATGTTAATAATACAGTCTTTAATCACAGTCAGAGTTTTCAAACCTAAAAAGTCCATCTTTAAAAGTCCGATTTTTTCAACACAATTTTTCTCAAATTGGGTAATTATTTCCTCTTCCCCCGGCTCTTTGTATAATGGGACATAGTTAACCAGTGCTGTTCTGGAAATCACGACACCGGCAGCATGCGTCGAGACATCGCTTTTTAAACCCTCTATATCGTTGGCATACTGTAAAAGATTTCTTATATTTTCATCCCTCTTCATCCATTCATCAATCTCTTTTATTTTTTTTACAATCTCCATAAACGGAGGTTCATCTTTACCCTCTTCTACGTTTACCTTTGAAGGAATCATCTTGGTCAATTTATTGACATCCTGGAAAGGAATATTAAGAACTCTTCCGACAGCCTTGACGGCAGCCTTTCGTTTCAGCGTCATAAAAGTTATTATCTGTGAGACATTATCTTTGCCGTATTTATTGGTGACATATTTTATTAGTTCATCCCTCCTTGTGTCTTCAAAATCAATATCTATATCAGGGGGACTTACTCTTTCCGGGTTTAAGAACCTCTCAAAAAATAAACTATATTTCAAAGGGTCTGTTTCAGTAATAGAAAGACAATATGCAACTATGGAGCCTGCGACCGACCCCCTGCCGGCACCTACATAAATACCGTTATCTTTTGCATATTTAATAAAATCCCAGACAATAAGGAAGTAGCCGGCGAAATTAAGACGTTTAATTACTTCCAGTTCATAATTAGTCCTGTCCACAATAGCTTTTGACGGATTATCTCCGTAACGTTTTTTCATACCCTCTATCGTAAGATGATCAAAGTAACTTTCCAAAGTGAAACTCTCAGGCACTTCGTAGTTAGGCAGGATTAGTTTTACTTTTTCTTCCATATTAAAACTGCATTTTTCTGTTATCTCCAGGGTGTTTTTTAAGGACTCGGGAACAAATTCGAAAACCTTACGCATTTCTTCTTCGCTTTTCATGTAAAATTCATTGCTTGGAAAACGCATACGGTCAATGTCAGAAAAATTTCTTTTTGTTTGAATACAAAGAAGGATATCGTGAAGTTTTGAATGCACTTTTTCAATATAATGACAATCATTTGTGGCAACGACCGGTAAGTTTAATTCTTTTGAAAATTTTAACAACTCTTCGTTAGCTTTATACTGATCTTCTATTTTATGATCTTGAAGTTCGAGATAATAATTACCCTCGCCAAAAAGTTCTTTATAATATTTTGCAGCTTCCCGTGCTTCATCTACTTTTCCTTTAATTATCAAATTTGGAACTTCACCTTTTAAACAGGCTGAGAGACAGATAAGTCCTTTTGCGTGCGCTGCCAATAAATCTTTATCTATTCTTGGTTTGTAGTAAAAACCCTCCAAATATCCGGCGGATACAAGTTTTACAAGATTTCTATAACCTTCTTCATCTTTGCAAAGAAGCATTAAATGATAATAATTTTCACCGTGTTTACCGCTTTTCTCAAAACGGGAGCCGGGAGCAATATAAACTTCACAGCCTATAATAGGCTTTACTCCTGCTTTCATTGCTGCAAAGAAAAAATCTACAGCACCAAACATATTCCCGTGATCGGAAATTGCCAGAGCGGGCATTTTCATCTTTGCGGCAGCTTGAAGCATTGGCTTAATTTTTGAGGCACCATCAAGCAGGCTGTATTCGGTGTGATTGTGTAGGTGCACAAATCCGGAGTGTTTCATTACTTCCCGCTTTTCTTATTATCCTGCCGCGGGTTATCGTGAACAGAATGATGACCAACATTGCTTTTAATCCCGATTGCTTTCATTTCAGCTTCAGTTTTTATTTTTCCTTTTTCACAGGCTGTTAAAAATGCGACTACTACCTCAGGATCGAATTGAGTACCCGAGCACTTTTTAATTTCATCTATAGCAAAATCCTTTGGAAGCCCTTTACGATAAGGACGATCAGAGGTCATGGCATCAAAAGTATCAGCAACGCCTATTATCCTGCCATCAATGGAAATCTCTGTATTTTTAAGCTTATTAGGATAACCTTTTCCGTCCCATCTTTCCTGATGATGGAGAATTCCGGGTATTATGTACTTGAATTGCTTTATAGGCATCATAATATCCGCCCCCATCTGAGGATGTTTTTTTATTTCTTCATATTCCGCATCCGTAAGTTTGCCCGGTTTTTGCAAAATGGCTTCGTTAACGCCAATCTTTCCGATATCATGGAACAGGGCAGCCCATCGAATCCGTTCTTTTTCTTCAGGAGTCAAAGAGAGTTCACTGGCAATAGCCATACTGTAATTTTCTATGCGATCAATATGCCCGCCGGTATAAGAATCTTTTGATTCTATAGCCCTTGCCAGAGTCATGATCGTATCAAGGAAGAGCTCCTGAAATTCTTTATGAACAACAGCATTATCAATTGCCACAGCTGATTGATCTGACAGCGCTTCCAAAAGTTCAAGTTCATACGGCAAAAAAGATGTTCCGTCAAACTTGTTCAGTACCTCTATAACACCTATTATTTTTCCTTTTACACGAAGCGGAACAGCTACAATTGATTTTGTTTGAAATTTTGATTTTTCATCCACCGTGTGATAGAAACGCGCATCTTTTGAAACATCAGGAACCAACAAGGATTGGCCTGTTCTTGCGACCCAGCCCGCAATTCCCTCTGACATCGGTATTCTTATAGTATTTGATATATTGTTCTTAGATTTACCGGTAACTACCTCAAAATATAACTCCTGTTTCTCCTGATCTATAAGAAATATAGTACTGGTCTCTGCGCGAAGCAATTTTGCAGCAGCTTCCATTATTTCGTTTAGAAGTTTATTTAAATCTAAAGTAGAGTTTATGATTGTGGAAACAGAAATTAAAGTAGAAAGCTCTTCAATTTTTCTCTTGGAATCTTCAACTAGCTGGGCATTTTGAATGATAAGACAGATTTGTCCGGCTAATGATTCTAAAAGATCAAGATCCTCTTTGATAAAGCGTTTTCTTGGCATTTTATTCATAAGTTCAATAACGCCAATAACCTTACTGCTGATTCTTAATGGGACGCAAATAACATTTTCTATGGGATATTTGATTGTCTCAGAAACATCTTTTTTGAAAATGTCGCTTTTTGAAACATCCGGAACCACTAAGGATTTGCCGGATTGAGCTACAAAACCTACAATACCCTCGCCTAATGCAAATTTATATTTTTTTACCTGATCACCTTTGTCCCCTTTTGCCACTTTAAATTCTAAAAGACCTGTATCTGCGTTTAAAAGAAGAAGCGAGCCCGCCTCCACCTTCATAGTCTTAATAATAAGGTCCATAATGCTATCCAGCAGTTTATCAAGCTTAAAAGAGGAAGAAGTAATCTTACCGATTGACTGGAAGATAGAAATCTTCAGGTCTTGAATCGCAATAAGACTGCTAAGCGCGGAAATTTGCTCGCCAAGCTCCTTGTTGTTTTTCTTGTACTCTTCTATGCTTTCCTTTTCTGCCATCTAAACACCCTTTCTTAAGGATTTTATGAACCTGACAACTTTTTTAACAGCATTCTTCTTAATGTTGTCTTTTATTACTTTAATTACAGCGCTTCCGATTATTACTCCGTCGGCGCTCTTTAAAAAATGTTTTGCCTGAGCATTATTTGATATACCAAAACCTACGGCTAAAGGCAGATTTGTTATTTTTCTGACCTTAGAAATATATTTTCCTATATTTGGAATGTTTTTCCTTTGTCCTGTTATACCTTTAACGGAAACACAATAAAGAAATCCGGAGCTAAGCGAAGCTGCAAGCCGTATTCTCTTTTCTGTGCTATTTGGAGAAACAAGAAAAACCATTGATAATCCATTTGCTTTTGCTAACTTTGAAAAAACACAGCTTTCTTCAGGTATCAAATCCGGTATAATTATACCATCAATTCCATTAGTTTTGCAACTTGTAACGAATTTGATCAGACCATGCTTTAAAAAGCTGTTATAATAGCCCATGAGCACGACTGCTGCGTTAATTTTACCCCTAAGCTCCTTTGTTAGCTTTAGAATCTTCTTAAGTGTTACTCCTCTTTGAAGGGCAAAGAAGCCGGATTCCTGAATGGTAGGTCCGTCTGCGACAGGATCAGAAAAAGGTACACCGATTTCGATAACATCGACCCCGGCTTTATCCAGAGCAATTATTAACTCTTTCGTCGTCTTTAAATCAGGGAAACCACCGGTAATGTAAACGATAAAAGAACTCTTCTTATCATTTTGATTGACAAGCATATTTTTAACTAATTTATTAGAGTAACCTGCCGACATCTTTATCGCCTCTCCCGGAAAGATTGATTATCAAAAGATCTGTTTTCTTGAATCTTTTGATATGTTTAATAACGTATGCTACAGCATGACTTGATTCCAAGGCCGGAATAATCCCTTCTATTTTTGATAGTAAATCATAGGCTTTTAAAGCATCCTTATCCATAATTGGAGAATACTCAGCCCGCCCTATATCTTTATAATAACTATGTTCAGGACCAACCGCCGGATAATCCAAACCGGCTGCAATTGAATGGGTATTCAAAACCTGTCCATCCTTATCCTGCAAAAGATAGGTATACGACCCATGCAAAGAACCTGGTGTACCTGCACTTATACTTGCAGAGTTCATAGTTGGCTTCATACTCCTACCACCCGCCTCAACCCCAATAAATCTTACTTTTTTATCATTAAAAAACGGATGAAATATTCCGATAGCATTGCTCCCGCCGCCGACGCAAGCAATAATGTAATTTGGAAGCCGTCCTTCTTTAACGATAATTTGTCTTCTTGCCTCCTCTCCTATCACCTTTTGGAAATATCTGACCATTAAAGGGTAAGGATGCGGACCCGCCACCGTTCCAAGCATATAATAAGTATTATCAACATTTGAAACCCAGTTTCTCATCGCTTCATTTAAGGCATCTTTTAGTGTTTTTGTCCCGGATTCTACCGGAATTACATTAGTTCCTAGAAGCTTCATCCTATAAACATTAAGCGCCTGACGTTTACAATCCTCAGAACCCATAAAAACATCGCATTTTAGCCCAAATCTTGCCGCGACTGTAGCTGTCGCAACCCCATGTTGCCCCGCTCCAGTCTCAGCTATAATACGCTTTTTATCCATTCTAAGAGCCATTAAGGCCTGTCCGATACAGTTATTGATCTTGTGGGAGCCGGTATGGGTCATATCCTCTCTTTTTAGGTAAATCTTTGGACCACGCATATACTCTGTCAGTTTTTCCGCATAGTAAAGCTCTGTAGGCCTGCCGGCAAACTCAGAAAGAAAGCGTTTTAGCTCAGCTTTAAAATTCTTATCCTTGATTGCTTTGAAAAATTCCTTTTTAAGCTCCTCCAAAGCTGGCATGAGTGTTTCAGGAACAAAAGTCCCGCCATATTTTCCAAAATACCCGTTCTTATCCGGCATCATATTGTCTGACCTTCCGTATGAAATCTATAAGCTTCTTCTTATCTTTTTTTCCCGGCTTACTTTCTACCCCGCTTGAAACATCCACGCCATACGGCTCAACCTTTTTTAAGGCCTCAAGTATATTTAACGGCGTTAAGCCTCCGGAAAGTATTAACGGTTTTCCATATTTTTTTGCAAGAAGAGCTAGTTTCCAGTCAAATGTTTTACCTGTCCCGCCCTTTTTTCCCTTTACAAAGGAATCCAATAAATACGCTGAGACAAAACTGTAAGCTGAGAGCATTTTTATATCGGAATCATCCCTTACCCTGATACCTTTTATCACTGTAAGCGGAGCTAAGGAAGCGCAAAATTCCGGAATTTCCTCACCGTGCAACTGCACCGAGGTAAGACCGGCTTCTTTAGCTATTTTTGTTATATGAGAGGGTACTTCATTAACAAAAACTCCGACTTTATCTATAAAAGGCGGAAGTTTTTCGATAATTTTTCGAACCTGTTCAGGTTTTATCTGCCGGGAACTCTTTGCAAATACAAAACCAACAGCATTTGCCCCTAAATCAGAGGCAAAAAGAGCATCTTCCAGGTTTGTTATGCCACAAATCTTAATTTTTATCATAAGGTTATTTTATCATAAAAATGAAGGAATTTGAAGGAAAGAAATATTTTGCGGGACAGGTTTTGCAGTAAATTAATGATATTTCACAAAATAAGGGCGGCTTTCACCGCCCTTCCTGAAGATAGAATTACTTTTTAACAACACCAAGAGGCCAAATCACTTTACCGTAAACTTCATTCAATACTTGAGCAAGACCTGCATAGATAGCTGAGAAACCGCAGAATATCCCTTCATATCCGGCCAGGGTAAGAACAGCTTTGTCCCCTGTAAAGTTATAGTAAGCTAAAAGTCCGTAAAGTACGACAAGAGAACCAAATACAGTCTGCAAAGCTCTGTTAATCTTCAAAGTACCTATAAATAAAACAAAAGTAAAGAGACCCCACATAGTTAAGTAGGCTGTGAATGCCCGGTCTGAACCGGGGCCGAGTATCCCGGGAACAAGCTTTGGCATTACTATAAGCCCTGCCAGAGTTAACCAGAATGAACCATAGCTGATAAATGCCGTCGTTGCGAAAGTATTTCCTTTTTTCCACTCCATTATGCCTGCAATTATCTGAGCTATCCCGCCATAAAATATCCCCATTGCAAGGATCATACTATCCATCGGATAAAACCCGGCATTATGAATATTCAAAAGCACAGTCGTCATTCCAAACCCCATCAACCCCAGAGGCGCCGGATTCGCCGTTCCCGCTACTGCTACTGCCTTTTTATCAGCCATTTAACATTCTCCTTTAATTAAATTTAACTTGAGTATAATATCAGAATATTTTCATTTTCGCAAGAAAATTCATTATATTACTATTATAAATAATATCTTTTCGAGATCTTAGACTTTTATGGACTATATTTGAAGTGTGTGACTTGACAACTTTCATTTACTGCAGCTTATTCTGAAAATCATCTTTTACGGTTTTTCTATTTTTAACAATACTGTTTTCGATGTCGTTATACCATAAACCATCTATATAAAATATGTTCTCGTACACAAACCACTGAGTCTGCTTTTGAGAAAATATTATCAAATTGTTTGTTTTTTTGTACCAAACAGCAACTTCACTTATTGAAGATTTCTCTTTAAATATTTTTGGAAGTACAACACCGTATTTATTGCATAAAAGTTCAAACGCTCTTATTTTTTCATCACTCGGGAAGCTTATTCCTCTTAACTTATTATCGTAAAAGTAAAAATTAAGTTTAAGGGTTTGAGAACTACGCCCTTCTTTTTTATATTTATTTTCATAATCATTCCAGGATGCTGAATCCGAATCAGGTATTAAAAATTGCATTGCGTAGTTAACCTGCGGAGCCAAATCACCATATCCCGCTCCCAAATCTTTTACTTTCTTTTTGACTTGCGCAATAGTCTCACCCCATCTAAATTCTTTATAGCCGTTTCCAAAGCTCAAATTCTCCTTTGCATTTGAAATAATATTGTTTTTACCATCCGGTTTCTTGCCCATTCCAATATTAAACACACTAAACGTTAAAAGAATGAGCAATGTTATATTTATCTTATTCATTTTTGTATTAAACATTTCCACATCGCATTTTGGCTCCGCAGCTCATAATATACTATTACTATATCATCGTTCAGCACAAATACATATGTTCTATTTCGTGTTATTGTTAACTTTTATCAATATTATATTTTATTGATTTTTTATCCGGCTCTTAAATAAGTACACCTTCCTTGTAATATGACTCATCTCTTAGCATGCCTTTGTCGGTGAAATCTTTACTTTTCCGTCTAATTTGCATTTTTCTAATTACTTTCTGATCGGAGTTTACTGTTTTTCAGAAATCAAACCTATCTACGCCAATTATATAAGACAATGAATGTTATACAAATAATAATTATTATAATGTATATATTGTCTACAAGTTCTTTAACTTTCTTCTTTGGAAGCACTTTTTCCGGTTCAACCTCCGGCGCTTTTTCCCAACCTTTAATATCCTCAGGATTAACCTTTTCAGCTTTTAACCCTTTAATTATTTCTCTCGCATGCTCCATTTGAGACGTTGGAACCAGCAGATGATGTTCGCTGGTAAGGCCAATGTTATTAAAATTACCGTAATATTTAGGAGAATTAACAATAGATTCTATTCCGTTCTTCTTTAGAACACTGTTATAAAACAGAAGATCAAACTCATTATTCTCCGTAATAAGAATTTCAAATTTTTCATTAAGGTAAGGTATTTCTTCTTCTTTTTCCTTTGGCTTCTCCGGCAGCTTATCAACAAGAGGAATATCGCAATCACTGCACTTTACGATACCTTCATTATATTCAGCTTCATATTTTGGACAAAAAGGCATATACCATCCTATCGTTCAACGAACAAAATAATATAATTATTCTAAATATATTTTCAAAACTGCGATTATTGTAAATATAAATATTATTCCAAGAAGCAGATAGCCTGCCAATTTCAGTTGAAAATTGTCAGAAAATGATAAATCACGTATCAGATCCTTATATTCAGAAAAAGAACTAGAAGTATTTTTTTTACTGACTTTCCTGCTTATTTTTCTATTTTCAAACTTCTTCATCTCTCTCATTTTCTCCATTTAATCCTGTAAATATTGCCTCTTTTCAAGTTCTTAGACTTTTACAGACATTATGGACCTTATAGACGTTATGGACTTTCTCTTATTTCCACCTGTTTCGGATTATACAGTATTATCTCAGGTTTATTTTTATATTTTTCCAGAAAGCCTGTCACCCTTACTTTTTGGTTTAAATAGTATTTCTCGGGCAGGTCAGGAAAGATGTCATAATATTTTTCAAAAAGCACTAATGTTAGCTTCGTTTGGAAGTTTTTGTAGAATTTAAAAATAACGAGTTTTTTCCCGGCAGAAGCTTTTGTTATTTCCCCGTCAAATATAACAAACTCGCCGTAATGTTTTTCAAAATCCTCAGGGGTTACAAAATTATATTTCCCTGCCTC
The DNA here is from genome assembly GCA_001778375.1 of Candidatus Firestonebacteria bacterium RIFOXYD2_FULL_39_29. Taxonomy (NCBI): domain Bacteria; phylum Candidatus Firestoneibacteriota; species Candidatus Firestonebacteria bacterium RIFOXYD2_FULL_39_29. The sequence continues at coordinate 85,356 of MFGV01000082.1, read as the reverse complement.
GCTCTGTTCTTTTAACTCATCATACTTGAATTTCAGCGGTTTAAAAGAAGAGTAAATTCCTGCAGCCAGCGCCGCAGCAACAAGAATTCTTAACCCGTATTTTACCCAGGTCTTATTCACTTTGTATTGCCGCTTTTATCTTTAATATTCCAGAGACCTTTGCGTTCTTTAATAGCTTGTTTCTGATACTTAATAAAATCCTGTTTCAATCTGAAGTCATATTTAGTGTAAACATAGGCAAAACCGCCTTTTAAAAGCTCTGCATTTAAAAGTTTTCCCTCAACATAAACATAAGCAACAAACCTTCCGTGAACATCCTTTTTATTTTGCTCTTCGAATTCAACTTCACAGTCTTTACCTTCCGCAAATCTTTTTGAAAACTCCGAGGCTTCCTTTCCAAATCTTTGAACCGGCAAAGTCGGATGGTTTGTTTCCGGAGAGTCTACACCTATTAGTCTTATAGTTCTTCCGTCTTGAAGGAGCAGGGTATCCCCGTCAAATACTTTAGCTATCTTTGCTTTTTCCCTGGCAGATATTAGATTTTCTTCGGCAGAGGTTACGCTAAATATCAGGAATAATGATAAAAAAACAATTAAGTTTATTTTAGCCATAAGAGTTCTTTAATCTTTTCTGGAATATTTTTACTGCGCATTAACGTTTCGCCGATAAGTACGGCATTTACCCCCAGTTTTTTAAGGTATAAGGTATCTTCTCTTGTTTTAATACCGCTTTCGCTGACCACAATCTTGCCCTCAGGAATGTACTTAATAAGCGCTCCGGTTGTCTTTAGATCCACCTTAAAGGTATTTAAATCACGATTATTTATTCCGATTATATCAGCTCCGCTCTTCAAGGCTGAACGGATCTCTTCTTTCGAATGAACTTCAACCAGAGTATAAAGTTTGAGTTTTTTTGCCGTCTGTACGTATTTTTTCAAAATCTCCGGCTTTAAAATTGCACAAATAAGAAGTACAGCGTCAGCTCCGTAAAGTTTTGATCCGTAAAGCTGATATTCATCTATTATAAAATCCTTTCTAAGAATTGGCACTTTAATATTTTTTCTTACAATCTTAAGATACTCGTTAGCGCCTTTAAAATAGTTACGTTCGGTCAGGACTGAAACCGCATCAACTCCGGCCTTTCTGTATTCTCTTGCTATTTTTTCGGGATTAAAATTCTTAACTAATTCACCTTTTGAAGGCGAGGCCCTTTTAATCTCTGCGATAAGTGTCATACGGTTCTTTGAGATCGCTTTCTTAAAATCCCGGGCAGGTTGTATTTTCCCTATCTGTTCAATAACAAAAGACAACGGGAAGAGTTTTTTATACATCTCCACTTCCCGCCGTTTGTCGGACACTATTTTTTTTAGTATACTATGCATAGACAACCTTTAAAAGACGTTACGGGTTCAAAATCAATGTATTATATATAATAACACCTAAATGTAAAGCCCGTAACTCGCGACCCGCTACTCGCCACCTTCTTTTACCTTCTTTCACCTTCTATTCGTAAAATTCTTTAACTCTTCCAATTTTTTGAGAGCGGCTTTTGAATCAATTGCTTGCCTGGCTATTTCTACGCCTTGCGCCATATCAGAAGCCTTCCCTCCGACTATAAGCGCGGCGGCAGCGTTAATAAGCACCATATCTTTCTGTGCTCCTTCTACGCCATTCAGGACATCGTAGGTAATCTTTATGTTATCCGAAAGAGACCCTCCCTTTAATTCTGAAGCAGCGCGGAGTTTAAACTTTAAATCTCCCGGAGAAATGTAATAGGTATCAACTTTCCCGTCTTTAAGTTCCGCCACAAAAGTGTCCGTCGTTAGAGTTATCTCATCCAGACCATCCATACCGTGGACGACCATTGCTTTCTCGTGACCGAGCGCTTTAAGCACTTCAACCATCGGTTCTGCAAGAAGCCTGTTGTAAACCCCTACCACCTGGGCTTTTACCCTTGCAGGATTCGAAAGAGGCCCCAGTATGTTAAATATCGTTCTAAATCCGAGTTCTTTCCTGACAGGCGCTACATGTTTCATTGAAGTGTGCATTAAAGGAGCAAAAAGGAATGCAAACCCTACTTCGTCCAGGCAATAACCCAGTTTATCCGCAGGGAGTTCAATTTTTATTCCAAGTCCCTCTAAGAGGTCCGCGCTGCCGCATCTGCTGGAAACTGCCCTATTACCGTGTTTGGCAACCGGAACTCCCGCTGCCGCTACAACTATAGACGCTATTGTGGAAATATTAAAAGTATCACTTTTATCTCCGCCTGTACCGCACATATCAATAGCGTTTTTGTGTTTTGTCCTGATTAAAATCGCGTTTTTTCTCATAACCTGAGCAGAACCCGTGATTTCGTCAACCGCTTCGCCTTTCATTCTAAGCGCTGTCAAGTAAGCGGCAATATGCATATGATTGGCATGCCCGCTCATTATTTCTTCCATCACCTTCGCCGCGTCATTAACGGAAAGATGATGCTTTTCTATTAGTTGTGCCAGGGATTCTTTTATCATTTTTTTACACCTTTAGGAAATTTTTTAGTAAAGCTTTTCCCGATTTTGTCAGTATAGATTCAGGATGGAACTGAATTCCATGAATATTATACTTTTTATGTTTTAAGCCCATTATTTCTTTTTCTTTGGTTTGGGCGGTAATTTCCAGGCAAGCAGGCAAAGTTTCTCTTTTAACAATAAGCGAATGGTATCTGGTACCCTCAAACGGATTTGGCAATCCTTTGAAGACGCCCTTGTTATTATGGTAAATCGCGGATGTTTTTCCGTGCATAAGGCGCTTGGCGCGCACCACTTCTCCTCCAAAGACGTGGCCAATGCACTGGTGCCCGAGACAGACACCGAGTATGGGTACTTTTCCTGCAAAGTGAAGAATTATTTCATTGCTCAAACCGGCTTCCCTCGGGGATTTAGGTCCCGGGGAAATAACAATACGTTCCGGTTTCAGTCTTTCTATTTCTTTTATCGTTATCTTGTCATTCCTGAAGACCACGAGTTTTTCCCCGAGTTCTCCAAGGTACTGTACAAGATTATAAGTAAAGGAATCGTAATTGTCTATCATAAGTATCATATTACAGCCCTCTCTTGGTCAGGTTAATGGCCGATATAACAGCTTTTGCTTTATTCATGCTTTCTTCGTATTCTAAAACAGGGTTTGAGTCGGCAACAATTCCCGCTCCGGCTTGCACGTGCAGCTTGTTATCCGCGATGACAAGCGTGCGGATAGTTATGCAGGAGTCAAAATTACCGGAAAAACCAAAATACCCGATAAGCCCGCCGTAAGGTCCTCTCCTGACCTTTTCCACTTCATCAATAATTTCCATAGCCCGGATCTTCGGAGCCCCGCTTAAAGTGCCTGCAGGAAAACAAGCCCTGATCACATCAAAAGCATCTTTACCTATTTGGAGTTTTCCGACCACATTTGAAACAATATGTAAGACATGAGAGTATTTTTCTATAATCATGAACTCATTTACATTTACCGTGTGATATTTACAAACCCTGCCCAGATCATTTCTTGCCAGGTCAACCAGCATTACATGCTCTGCTTTTTCTTTTTCATCTTTTAAAAGCTCCGCGACAAGTTTTTCATCTTCCGCAGCATTTGCTCCGCGTTTTCTTGTACCGGCTATCGGTCTTGTCGTGACTGCGCCATCTTCAACCTTTACAAACAATTCCGGAGAAGCTCCGACAATCTTGAACTCCTTGAACTTCAGATAATACATATACGGTGAAGGATTAATAATCCTCAACGTCCGGTAAAGATTAAGAGCATCTACGTTTTTAATATCCGCAGATAAACGCTGGGAAGGGACCATCTGAATAATATCACCGGCTTTAATGTAATCTTTCGCCTTAAGCACGCTTTCGCAGTATTCCTTCTTGGTCATGTTCGACTTAAGCTCTGAAATATTTCCGCCGGCTGCTTTTATATCCCGGGCATCATCCTTTAACGGCTTTTTCAGTTTAGAAATTACAGCGGAGATCCTTTTCGCGGCATTTCTATAATTAGCGGTCAGGTTACCTTCAGACGAAACATTTGAAACTATCTTAATAGTGTGCTTTACATGGTCAAAGATAACCAGAGTGCTTGCGATGAGCATGTAGATATCCGGTGAGTTTATCTCGTCCGCGTTCTTATCAGGAAGTTTTTCAAAGTACCTGACCATGTCGTAACTAATAAAACCCACGGCACCGCCTGTAAAAGGAGGAAGTCCCGGGGTTTTAGCTACTTTAAACTTTCCGAGCTCATTTTTTAATTCAAACAGAGCGTCTTTTGAAGAAGTATACTTAAATGATTTACCGCTCTTTATAACTTCAACGTTATTATTTCTTGACCTGAATATCTTTTCCGGGTTCGAACCGATAAAGGAATATCTTGCTATTCTTTCCCCGCCTTCCACGCTTTCCAAAAGGAACGAATAAGGACTTTCAAGTTTTTTAAACGCGGAAACAGGGGTTTCAAGATCAGCAAATATTTCAGCATAAACAGGAACGAGACAGCCTTTCTTTGCCTTCTTTTTGAACTCTTTAAAAGTTAAATTCAAATTCATTTTTTGTAAACCTTCTTCGGGTCGAATATAGGTTTGCCACATATTTTCAGCTTACCATTGTTATATTTAGAGTAAAAACAACTCCTGTGACCGGTATGACAAGCCGCCCCGCCTACCTGCTCTACTTTCACAAGAACCGTGTCGAGATCACAATCAAGATATATCCCTTTTAGCCTTTGGATGTTTCCGGAAGATTCACCTTTACACCAAAGCTTCTGACGGCTCCTGCTATAGAAGTGGACTTTTTTTGTCTTTACAGTAAGTTTAAAAGACTCATCATTCATATAAGCAAGCATTAATACTTCCCCTGTCTTATGATCCTGTACGATAGTAGGAATAAGACCGTCTTGATTAAATTTCAATTTAAGCGCTTTACTGGGCATAATGTTACTCCTTTAAGTTGTTAAGAGAAATTACAAAGTACTAATGACTATTGACTATTTATTGTAAGCGGGGAAAAAGATCCCGCTATATCTACACAAACACTGTCTTTAATAAATATTGGTGGGCGTATTTTCCACCTTCATAAAATAGTCATTAGTCACTAGTCATTGGTACTTTTCTTTATATTCTAACCAATACTCCGTTTCGCTTCAGTTGCTTCTTTACCGTTGCTACCGTGTGCGTTTTATAATGGAAAATGCTTGCGGCCAGTACCGCGTCGGCTTTGCCTTTTTTCAGGACTTCCACCATATGTTTTACATTACCGGCGCCGCCTGAGGCTATTACCGGAATGTTTACGGCTTCACTGACGGCTTTTGTCAGAGGAATATCATAACCTTTTTTTGTTCCGTCCGCATCCATGCTGGTCAGAAGTATTTCTCCCGCACCAAAAGCTGTCATTTTTTTTGCCCATTTTACGGCATCTATACCTGTGGCATTCCTTCCACCGTGAGTATAAACTTCCCATTTATTTTTGCCCCTGCGTTTTGCATCTATTGCGACCACTATACACTGGCTCCCGAATATTTTAGACGCTTTTTTAATGAGTCCGGGATTTAGCACTGCAGCCGTATTTATGGATACTTTATCCGCTCCTGCTTTTAAAAGCGCTCTTATATCCTCTATCCTGTTGATACCGCCGCCTACTGTTAATGGAATGAATATCTTTGAAGCAGTTTTTCTTACAACATCAATTATAGTTTTCCTTTTTTCGTGAGAAGCTGTGATATCAAGAAAAACCAGTTCATCCCCTCCCTGTCTGTCATACTCAAGAGCAGCCTTGACGGGGTCACCGGCTTTTACAAGATTTAAGAATTTTATTCCTTTTACTACTTCTCCATTTTTTACGTCAAGACAAGGAATAATTCTTTTTGCTAAATAATTCTTTTTCACTTACGGCCTTTTTTTTGTTTTTTAGTCTTTTTGGTGAGCCTGCGAGCTTCCGGCCTGTATTCTTTTGCAAGTTTTATTGCCGCTTTAAGGTCAACTTTTCCGGTGTATAAAGCTTTTCCGATTATCATCCCGGTTACACCGTATTTTTCCATAGCAAGAAGATGTTCTACATCTTCAATTCCGGCAATTCCTCCGGTAGCTATTACCCCGATTTTAACGGCATTTGCGATTTCTTTAATTGATTTAAAATTGGGACCGCAAAGCATCCCGTCCTTTTCTATATCAGTATATATTATCTCTTTTATACCTACTTCCTGAACTTCTTTTGCAATGGCAAGGGCTCTTTTATTTGTAATTTCTTTCCAGCCTTTTACCGCTACCATACCGCGTTTCGCATCTATACCTACAACAATACGGTCTTTATATTTAGCATAAGCCTCTTTAAGAAAATCCAGCGAAGCTACTACGGCAGAAGTACCAAGAATCGCCCTTTCAACTCCGCCGTCAAAAACCTTCTCCAAGGTTTCCATATCTCGAATACCTCCTCCCATTTGAACAGGGATCTTCACAGCTCTTACAATTTTAAATATTGTTGCGAGGTTCTTAGGTGTTCCCGTTATTGCCCCGTCGATATCAACAAGATGAATCATTTTTGCACCGTTCAACTGCCAGAGCTTAGCAACTGAAACAGGCTGCTCGGAGTAAACGGTTTCATCCCTTACATTCCCTTGAGCTAACCTTATACATCTGCCTTTTCTTACGTCTATTGCGGGTATTATGAGCATTTTGTCAACTCCACGAAGTTCTTAAGTATTTTTAAGCCAACCTTCTGGCTTTTTTCCGGATGAAACTGCGAGGCAAAAACATTATCAAAGCACACAGACGAAGCGAACTTTACTCCATAAACTGTCTCCGTGCAAACAAGATTCTTGTCTTCAGGCACTCCAAAATAGGAGTGTACAAAATAAACAAAAGAACCTTCTTTAAGCCCTTTCATCATCGGGGATTTCTGTTTAATAAATATTTTGTTCCAGCCTATTTGAGGAACTTTTAAATTTATTTTAGCGGGGAACTTTTTAACTGTCCCTTTTATTACGTCAAATCCTTCAAAACAGCCGTTTTCTTCACTTTTCGTAAAAAGTAATTGCAAACCAAGGCAGATACCGAGGAACGGTTTCCCGGCAGTTATATTTTCTTTTATAACCTTACTTATACCTTGCTTGTTAAGGTGCTTTACCGCATCTTCAAAAGCACCGACACCTGGTAAAACTATGGCATCAGCGTTATTGATAATTGATTTACTTGCTGTTACCCTCACATCAGGATAAACGGAAGCAAGCGCTTTAGAGACACTCATTAAATTACCCATTCCGTAATCCACGACAGCAATATACTTCTTTTTCACTAGAGGACACCTTTTGTTGAAGGAATACCTTTTGTCCCATGCTTTACCGCATCTTTCAAAGCGCGCCCAAATGATTTAAAAGCGCTTTCCACAAGGTGATGCGGATTTTTCCCGCAAACTGTATGTATATGCACCGTTGCGGAAGCACTTCCTGCAAAAGCCTTAAAAAATTCCTCGACTGTATCCTCGTCAATATCCCCGACTTTCTTTTTATTCAGAGGTAAATCATAAACCAGAAATGGCCTGCCTGAAAAATCCAGAGAAACAGAAACCTGAGCTTCATCCATAGGGCAGGAGGCAAAACCGTAACGGTTAATTCCTTTTTTATCTGCCAGCGCTTCGTTGAAAGATTCACCAAGAGCAATACCGACATCTTCTATCAAATGGTGATAATCCGGAATTTTATCCCCGGCAGCTTTAAGTTCAAGATTCAAACCCCCATGTTTTGCTATGTGCGTAAGCATATGATCAAAAAAAACAATACCGGTATCAATTTTATACTTACCTTCTCCGTCAAGACAAAGGTCGAGAGAGATGTTGGTCTCTTTTGTAACCCGCTTATACTTCTTTGTTCGTTTTTTCATTATAGCTCCTCACTAAATATTTACAATTGACAATTCAGACTGTGTCGCAATGTAGTTGCCTGATTCATCAGGCGCAATAGGTACGCTCGATGAATCGAGCAACTACAACCTATTGTGGTACGTCAGATCGAAAATGTAATTGCGACACAGTCTGAATTTACAATTTATTGAACCCGCCAAAAAGTGCGTTTGGCGGAATCTTTTCTCCGCCCACCTTAAATTGTCAATCGTCAATTGTAAATCGTAAATGTCGGTATTTACTATAATCTTTTAGTCACACTATTCGCGTGCGCTTCCAGTCCTTCTGCCATAGCCATAGTTTTCAAATTAACTGCAAGCTTAGCTATTCCCTTCTTGCTTACTTCAACAGTACTTTGTCTTTTCGTAAAATCATAGACACCAAGCGGAGAAGAAAACCTTGAAGAGCCGTTAGTAGGCAGTACATGATTTGTCCCCGCGATATAATCTCCCAATGCCACCGGACTATTTGATCCAAGGAAAACCGCTCCAGCATTTGTGTATTTTTTTGCATCTATCACAGCTTTATTAGCAATCAGTTCAAGATGTTCCGGCGCTACAAGATTACTGATCTCTACCGCATCCTTCAGCTTATCGACAATCACAATGAAAGATTTCTTAAGCGCTTCCGCTATTATATTTTTACGAATACGAAATTCTCTTTCTTTAAACAAAGAAAACATAACCTTTCCTGCAAATATCATTGAATCAGTAACAAGTATGCTCCTGGCCTCTTCATCATGTTCTGCCTGCGCAAGCATATCTGCTGCGACATAATCAGCATTGTCTCCGTTACCGGCAACTATTAATACTTCTGAAGGACCTGCCAAACTGTCAATTCCAACTTTTCCAAAAACCAACTGTTTTGCCGCGGATACATACGCATTTCCCGGACCTGTAATTTTATCCACAGGTTTAACCGTGTCTGTTCCATAAGCCATTGCAGCTATAGCTTGAGCGCCTCCAATTTTATATATCTCCGTAACTCCGCATATTTTAGCTGCTGCAAGAATTACAGGATTTACCTTGCCGTTAATTGCAGGAGTGCACATTACAATACGGGAAACTCCCGCTATCTTCGCAGGAATAACATTCATAAGTACGGAAGAAGGATATACCGCCTTCCCTCCCGGAATATAAATTCCGGCTGATGCCAAAGGAAGGACTTTCATCCCCAATTTGCCGTAAGAAGTTCTAATTTTAAATCCTTTGTCCAACTGTTTCAGATGATACTTTTCTATATTTGATTTTGCGATTTTTAAGGCAGAGATCAAATTTTTTGATGTCTTTTTAAAAGCATTATTAATTTCAGTTTCTTTTACTCTAATATTATTCTTATTAGCCTTAAATTTATCAAATTTCCTGGAATAGTAAAAGATGGCTTTATCTCCGCCTTTTCTAACCTCTTCTATTATTTTCATAGCCGTTTTTAAGGCAGATTTATTACCGGATTCAGCACCTTTAATATACTTTTCCAGCGCTTTTCTCTCGATTATGTCATAATAACGAAATATTTTCAATTTGGCCTCTGAAGTCTGATTTTAACATATAACAGGTGAGATTTCAAATGGATTTAATGGGAATATTGTGAATTCAATAAAATCAATTTTATTGCTTTTTGAGAAAGACTTTTGAGAATAGAACAATAGACCGTCCGCCTAGGGCGGATTCCGCCAAATTCCCATATTACGAAAATTTGGCGGGCCCGAGAGGACTCGAACCTCCTACCTACTGCTTAGAAGGCAGTTGCTCTATCCAGGTGAGCTACGGGCCCGCGTTTCAATCAGATTGGAACATGTATTCAAGAGATTTATCTTTATATTGTACCAAATGACGCAGTTTTCTGAGCGCCTTTAATTCTATTTGTCTTACCCTTTCTCTGCTTATCCTGAATATCTTTCCTGTCTCGGCAAGTGTATGCGGAGCTCCTTCTTTAAGACCAAATCTTAGTCTTATTACCTTACTTTCTCTTAGACTTAATTTATTCAATATATTATCAAGCTGCTGATTTTGACAATCCATTAAATGCGAATCAGAAGGTGACATGTAGGTTCTATCTTGAATAAGATCTTCAAGTGTTCTTTTATCATCTTCCGGAGATAAAAGATTAAGGGATATAGGCATTTCAGAAATTTCGATTATATTCCTTGTTTTTTCAATTGTGAGCTTCAGTTTTTTAGCTACCTCTTTCACACTTGGCTCTCTGCCATATTTTTGCATCAAAATCCTTGTCGTTCGGGCATATCTGTTAAGAATTTCTATTATATGAGCCGGAAGATGTATAGATCTGCCCTGATTTGAAAGAGCACGAATTATGTATTGTTTAATCCACCAGGTCGCATAAGTAGAAAACCTGAATCCTTTAGAAATCTTAAACTTTCCGACAGCCCTAAGAAGCCCGAGATTTCCTTCTTCAATCAAATCTACCAGCGGGACACCAAAACGGGTATAACGCTTGGCTATATTAACAACTAAACGCAAATTAGAGTTAATAAGCAATAATTTTGCTTTCTTATTATTTTTATCAGCCAATTTAAAAAGTTTAACCTCCTCTTCTGCTGAAAGCAGAGGAAAGTTGCTGATCTCCTTAAGATATATCCTTAGAATATCATCCATTAGACCCCATACTATTTGAATATTCCGCTAAAATCTATATTAAAATATTCCGTGTAAGAAATCCCAAATACAATTTGCTCACTGATAACATCTTTTAAGTAAGGTTTCTCTATCATTACAATTATTCCTTTAAAATACAGATCAAAAGTTATTTTATTCGAAAGAACCATCCTGAGTCCTGAGTTAAAGTCAGAACCATCATATTCAAGTCCTAATCTCGTTATTGAGTCAAGAGGGAAAGATATTCCGGCAAAAAACCAGTTAAACCTTCCATTCCCTGTACCTATTGTTACATCCAGATTATTCAGTTCTTTTAATGTTTTACTTACGCAAAGAAAATAATTAGTATTCTCCCCGCCTCCGGCTAAATCAATGAAACTTTTTTTTTGTGTTAAAGCACGTACTTTAAAATTAAAAGTAAAATTACGCCCTAATTCTTCAAAAGTAGTAACTTTTTCAATACTTGTCCTTGCACCTATTTCCAATACATTTTGCAGTCCATAAGTATATTTGATCTGATATTTATGCAAGGAAACTGCTTGTTCATTATTAAAAAGAACTTCCGCAGTCGGAATATTAAACATTCCTGTAAGGCCTCCATACGTTGTGCCTATTCCTGCAAAAACTGCAGAAGAAAACAAAAATAAAAAAACAATACCGCTGTTAATAGTTACTTTTTTCAATAAGTAGCGGCCGCCTAAACCGCATATGAATATTTTTTAATGGTCGGGGCACCCAGATTTGAACTGGGGACCTCCTGGTCCCGAACCAGGCGCGCTAGCCACCTGCGCTATGCCCCGACTATATAATTACACTATTACTATCTGTCTGACTGAGACGGACATACAATTTATTCGAACTTCTATGCCTCAGTTTCAGCGCAAAACCATTTACTTTATTTGATATTTTAACACATTGAATATAATCTATCTAGTATAAATTCACTTTTTAAAATTTATCAATTCTTTTAAATCATCCAACACATTATAGTTGGTAAAATCAAATTTTAGAGGTGTAACCGCTATTTTCTTATTTTCAATAGCAGAAAAATCAGTACCATGTTCCCTAATAAACCCCGGCTGTTTCCCTCCAAGCCAATAATAAGACTTTCCCCGGGGATCTGTTTTTTTTGTCATCTTGTCCCGATAAATTCGCTTTCCTTGTCTGACAATCTCGACACCATTAATCTTTCGGCAATTTGGTATATTGACATTTAAAAATGTATTTTCAGGAAGTCCTTTTTTAATTACATTGCAGCATATTTTCCTGATAAAACCCGCGGCCAGAAGAAAATTAAACCTCTTTCCATATTGCATTGAAAAAGCAATAGAAGGAACACCAAGCAACGTGCCTTCTAATGCCGCAGAAACGGTCCCTGAATATGTAATATCATCACCAAGATTTACTCCGTGATTTATGCCGGATACTAAAAGATCAGGTTTTTCGCGTTTTAATAAACCATAGCAACCAAACATAGCACAATCAGTAGGTGTACCATCTACCGCTACATGGTATTTATCTATAAAATTGACCCTTAAAGGATGATTAAAGCTGATTGAGTGAGCAGCTGCGCTTCTTTCCTGGCTGGGAGCAACAACATAGACAAGACCAACGTTCTTTAGAATCTTTTCAAGTGCCTTAATCCCGCCTGCGTTAATACCGTCATCATTTGTAATTAGTATATTTGGTTTCATTTTTTATAATATCCTAGTTGAAAGTAACTTTTCAGATTGGAGATGTAGGGTTTTCCTTAATAAATTCTTTTCCTTTTCCAGTTTTTAGATATATTTCTCTTTTTCTTGCTGAACTCAAGTCAGGATAAGTTTCAGAATAAATCATTATGAAAGGTTTCCTACCTTTTGTTGCAATTTCTTTTCCGTTGTTGTGATCCGAGATTCTTCTCTCAATATTATTCGTGCAACCAGTATATGTCTTGCCATCTTTCTTACTTAATAGTACATAAACCGTATACAAGCTTACCCCTTCTCGGGGTATTATTATTGGTCGGGGCGACCCGATTTGAACGGGCGACCACTCGCACCCCAAGCGAGTGCGCTAGCCACCTGCGCCACGCCCCGACATATTTTTAAAGGGTTTTCAGAGATTTTCGTTTTTGTAAAGTTCTTGTGTCCAAAAAGTGTCCACTATTTTTCTTCACTACTGATATTTATCCTACTTGCCAACTGCTCTACTGCTTGCCGCTTATGATTCTGGGATAAATGTGCGTACTTCATCGTCATCTCTATCTTTGAATGCCCTAAGAGCTCTTTTACCGTAACAAGGTCAACACCTGCCATAACGAGCTGCGAGGCGAACGTGTGTCTGGTCGTATACATTATTACATCGTTAAGTTTTGCTCCCTTTACTGCTTGGGCAAATAATTTCCTGAAATTTACAGTGTTAAAGATTTTACCACAATTATCAGCTGTTTTCAACTTCAAAAAGGTGTTATATGCAAATTCATTCATGGGTATTTCCCGTACTTTCCCGGATTTACTCTTAATCACATTGAGAACTTTGCGCTTGAGGTCTATGTCTTTCCACTCAAGATTGAACAATTCCCCTCGCCGAAGGCCCGTATATAAAGCAATTATTATGATTGGTCGTATCTGTTCCGGAGTGTTTTTTAATAACCGGTTAACCTCTTCATTGTCAAGGAACCGAAGTCTACCACTTTCTTCACGAAACTTTTTAATCTTAGAAGATGGGTTCTCAACTGCTTTTCCCCATTCTATCGCCTTTTTAAACATATGATTCAATATCTGATGTTCAAGGTTGATTGTTCGTTGTTTTACATCTTTTAAACGCATAGCTATATATTGCTCAACCATTAAAGAAGTAATTTGATGAAGGTATTGCCCTTTAAAATATGCAGTCAGATGGTTTATTACAATTCTATCAGTTGGAGCAGAGCGCTTATTCGGAACGCTATATGTTTTAAAATAGAATTCAGCATAATCGGTAAATAAGACAGCGGATATTCTTTTCCTGTTCAATATACTATCTTCAGCTTTTTGATATTTTATTTTGTTAGCATAAAGTTCTGCCAAAGATTTCTTCGGGAACTTTTTACGGTATCTTCTACCATTGACGCGAATATCCGCTATCCACATTTCGTCTTTTAAATATACTGCCATAGTTTCCTCATTTGTCGGTTATAAAATCGATATCGACATCTATTTCTTTAACAGTAGATTTTATAATCCACCTGTCCAGCTCTTTAGGGTCAAATTTAGTCAATCGGCCGCATTTAACGAATGGAACAGACCTCTGACAGACCCATTTATACATTGTCTGCTTCTCGACGCCAAGATAGGAAGCCGCCTGCCCAATGCCAAGAAGGCGGCTTGGTTTATCTTTCTCGTTGCCTACTTTTGTTATAAAGCCCTTCAGTAGGTCAAGCAGCTCCGGCATCCTATCTTTTGGTCTATATCCAATTTGCATAGTTAACTCCTACATATTTGTAATACGGTGATATTATTCATAAGCAGGCTAATCATCACTGTACCCCTTTTTTAACCAGCATGTGTTGAATCAGCCCCCGAATTCTGATATTGTCATGCACCAGAAACTTTAAATCATCAACGCTTATATCGCTTTGCTCTTTATTGTAATAATTTTCTACCTCCGCCTTCAGCTCAGACATTAGACGCTTAATACTTTCGACTGTCTTTTTATCAGACGAGGGACCCTCATCTGGGCGATTCAAAAGCTGATTAATATATCCGAATGCCCCGTCTGTATCCATATGAGAACGTAAAATTACCTGGGCAGCAGAGATTTGCAGTGGTTTATCCAATTTCGAAAGTGCCCGTGCGTAGGTTTGTTTTAATTCTCCGGATTGAATTAGTTCTTGAACCTCCGGGGAAATACGTTCTGCAATAGTTAATAAGTGTCCTATATAGCGCTGTTTTTTCTTCAGTTTTGTGGCTATTTCATCCTGGCTCAAATGATATGTATCTTTTAGCTTCTTTACAGCAAAAGAAAGTTCGACAGGTTTTAGAACGGCGTGCTGAATATTATCCTCTAAAGCCATAATATCAGCCATTTCATCTGGCAGATTTTCATATACAATAGCCTGTGCAGTTGCCATTTCAAGATACCTTAATGCTCGTAATCTGTTTTCTCCCGAGATAAGGTACAAAAGCCCATCCGCTTTCTTTTGTAGAAGGAGCGGGATTCGCAGTCCCTCTATCCTGATACTTTCAGCGAGTTCTGAAATATGTTTCCCCGTACATTCTTCTCTTGGGTTTCTCCCCGGAAGAACTATTATATCCCTTGTTGCGACAACTGCATTACTTTTTACGATGTCCATATTTTCTCCTTTACATCAAGAATTTATTTACATTCCCAGCAGAAAGATTAATACCACTGGTGAATATTTTTAATGAGCTTATTATTTTCCTTGGAATTCCTCGGGACATTTCCGCTAGTTCTGTAATACCATCCTGCTCCCATTCAATATGTTCGTTTACGCATATTTCCTTGATAAAGTAGATAGACTCTTCTAGCGTTAGGGGATTCATTTTGATAGTAGTTAGCCTGTCCCGGATATCTCTACCGACTTTTGCGCCATCTGCTGTGCTAGCAGTTAAGAGAAATATTACGGAAGGGTCATCCTCCAGCTTATTGAGGAATAAATCACGAGTTGACGGGTCCGTGCGCTGGAACTCGTTTAAAAATACTACAAAAGTATTTATTCTTTTAGGTGAGCCAAAAAAGTCTGAACCATGCCTATATCTTCCGCATCCGTATAAGCGGTCAAATAGCTTGCGAAAGAATTTTATATCCATGTAATGGTCAGGACAAAATACCTCAATGTAGTTGGTGTTATACGCTAATCCTGTTTCTGTCTTAATAGTATCAAAAAAAGCACAGCTAGGACATTGATTGCATGGTTCGATTTGTTCCGGAGTTGTATTGTGACAAAAGTAACTCCGAGCAGTGAGTCTACCACCACAAGTTTTACATGTTCCGTAATCGCCATCGAACAATATGCCTGGTGATAGATTATCGTTCGCTATCAGGTATTTAAGAAGTGTTAACGACTCCTTGTTCCCGTGTATTTGGTCAAATCGTTTCACGCGGTATTTCTGCAGCAGGTCCACTTTCTCCATTTTGCCCTCCTTCGTCGCCTAAGCGGGATTTAACAAAGGCTTTGAGTTTTTCCAGATTAAAATTGAAGCAGACACGCCAAACTTTGACATTTATTTTATTTATTAGCTCATAAAAGGTTTCACGAGGAGCATTATTAATAACGCCTATAGAGTTTAATATCTGCCGTAATCCTTTTGAACTTATCCAAGCAAACTCATCTGTGCCTTGCTTTAAGTAAGACAGCAAGTTATCTTCCCTATACAGGTTATCACCCTTATCGGATTTAGTCCTCTCAACATATTTCAGAATAACAAAAGCTAAGTTGCCTTCTACGTCTGTAGTCCTCCTATTCGCTTCATAGTCGGTGACATACTTTTTGGCAAATTCAGTAATCTTTTGAGCTATTTCCATGCCAGGAAATTCTTTATCTACATGCATTGCCATCATTATCGGTCCTTCCCAAACTTCCGTATGGCGATTATCCTCTTGTATGAGTGATGAAACATCAAACGTTGGATATTCCCTTAAAACATCAGGTCTAATTTTATCAATAAACTGCTTTATCTCAGCTTTGATTGGCGCTGCTTCCCCGCGGGCTATTCGCTCTATAAATTTTTCCAATTTAATATCCTTTGGTTTCTTAATAACAGCAACAATGATACAGCGGGATGTCAAAGGTTTTTCTGATGGTCTATTTGGACCTCCTGCGGCAATAAGCACATATACAACATAAGTAATGGATTTTCTTTGGTCTCGTCTATCGCATACCTTGATAACCCCGCCCCTTTTGTATGCTACACGCAGAATACGTTTCATATCAGCGGTTTCCATAAAATCAGATTCATCAACCAGAACAAACCCTTTGCTCCTGGAGATTTCACGTATAAGTGAACGTGAGGTTGTCTCCGACATTCTCAAGGGACTTTTTACTAGGACGTTCAGGCAATCCAAGATACGAGTTTTACCTGAACCTTCAGCGCCTACCAGCCATAAAATGCACACAGATTCGAAATGTCGATATATATACGACAATATAATGATGCATGCCAAAATGTGATAGTAGATTTCCTCACTGAAATAGATGTAACGCTTAAGAAAACGTATCAAAGTTAAATACATAGTTCATAATCCTCCCTGTTCTTGACTGTGCTTAACGCTGTAGAACGTACAATCGCGCAATCGAGCAATAATGCTTATATTTATTTATGCTGGAGCATTACTTCGTTCACCAGCTCCTGAAACCTCAGGTCATTCACGTCTGAAAATAGACCTGGCAGAGGAATTCCTATTTTAGATGAGGATTCCTTACTGGCGTCGTTAGAAGCTTCGCATAAAATAGCCGCCATTCTCCTGATACCCTCTTTTTCCTGCACTTGCATTTTGGTGTCTAGCATAAACTCCTCCTTGAACTGAAATAATCTGACACGTCTTTGAATTCGTTTGGAAAATCAAACACAGGTACGGTCTTGCCTTTACGTTTATAGTAGTTCTGGACTAAAGCTGAAGCATTGGCCCCTGCGGTGTCGTGGTCGAGGCACAGCACGATACTATATGGAAGCAGTAAATCTAGGAATTCTATTTTAACAGTCTTACAGCCGGCGAGACCGACCGCTTTCATGTTGTTGCTAATGAGAGACAAGGTATCCGTCGGACCTTCGGCTAAGTATAAAGCCTCGGTTTGTCCCAAGGACTTTAGGACATTCGTATTATATATAGAAGGCAGGTGCGCTCTGATATTGTGATACCGATTATACGCATCGGAGTTGCCTATAATCCTGCCTTGAAGGAAAACAACTTTATCTTCTCTGAAGTAAGGGAACACAAGGGCATAGTCCAGCTCGGAGAAGTATAATTCACCTTTAGCGTTCAGGAGACCAGCATGAGTTAATTGTTCCAGAGTGTACTTGGTCAGCAGTCCGCCTAAGGTATCTTTATGGGAAACGACGCAGGAGACGCCCATGGAGGACAGAGCTACCTCAGACATCCCTCTCTGTCGCAGAAGATAATCGGAAGCATTGGGGACATTTAAAACAGGACGACAGAGAGAAATAAAATCAGCATAAATGGCAAAGCGGAGTTCATCTTCGATAAGCTTAGCCTGGATTTCTTGCGGGATATATTTAATTCCTGCAGATAGATTCTCCAAGTAAATCTTAGCTTTGGGAAATGTCATCCCCTTTGATTGGAACAGCAGATTAAAGTTATCGCCACCGATACCGTGCTCCAACCAACAGCGGAAAGTGTTTGTTTTTTGATGGAACGAGACAGACCAGTGGTTGTCATTATTTTTATGTTCTTCGGGTTTGAAACACGGAGCAGAGTTGTCTTTACGCTTCAGACCCAGTGAGTCCCACACCTTTATTACCGGAACACTTCTTTTTAGTAATTCATGACTCCTATTTAATACCATATATTCTCCCTATAGAATACCTTCAAAAGTAATATATAATAAGTACCGGTGCAGACTGCGGATATTTTTGTTTTATTCTGCATTGTCATCTCCTATCTGACTCATAAACCCTCCATAAACAAAAAAAAGAGATTACAGAATAAGCAAAATGCTTTTTCTGTAACCTCTCGTAAATCTGGAGCCAGTTACAAATTGTGTTTAATAAATCTTAGAACTAAGGATTAATTTCTACATTTATTGCTATAAACTTACCATCCCTGCATTGGGTAGATAAATTATAGAAAGTTATTTTTTTGTCATCCAGAAATTTTAAAATAATAAACAAAGGCAATTTCTTATCATCGTATGTCTTACCATTTAGTTTATCGAAAATATTGTTAAAATCCATTTCCAAATATTCGTGCGGACGCATATCGCCTGCTATAGTTTTCCAAAATGTCTTACTCTGAGATGTCAAAAATACATTTGTACCCTTGAACAATACATCAACTCCATGCGCAGTGCCAAGTACACGGCCAAACACGCTTCCATGCATGGCTCCAAATTCAGGGTGTGTATTATTATTGTCTTTGTTCATTTCCATCTTCAGCACCTTCTACCGGATTACTTTTTTGCTTAGCCCTCATCCACTCGATGATTGCTTCTCTATCAAAAGTTAGAGTTTTACCGATTTTTATAAAAGGCAATCCCCGTTTCTTTACCCAAAAATAAACCGTGCTCTCGGGAGCATTGAGAAGCCCGGCTGCTTCATCTATTTTAAGAAAAAGTTTGTCATTCATTAAGGTAATTATAACAAATATTATGGTATGTGTCAAGCAGTATTAAGATATGATAACAGCTACTATTATACTTCAAGGTATATGTATATGTTGGGCTATATATAGTAGAGCAACGCCAAATGTATCGGTAGGTGTTGGGTTTTTAATCTAAGCTTCTTCGAAGCTCCCAATTTCTGGGTTGAAATGCAGCTTAACGGAAATTCTGGCGGGACCGCGAAGGTTCTTGGCTATAAAGAGTTCTACTTCTTGAGAATCTGTCTTTTTCTTATTGACCTGCAGGAACATTACAACATTGGAATCAAAGGAAAGGCCATATGTATAGCTTAAACCCGACAAAGAATTTGAATCTGCCAAACTCTTGGATTTCCGGGATATACATATAATTGTTGCGCACAGGGAACCTGCGAGTTGAGATACCGCACGAACAACGCCATCAATGCTGTTTTCAGAACATTTGTCCGGTAGATAGAAACTGAGGGCTTGAATTGAATCGATAATTATTAAAATCTGCTTATCTACACCGAACTCAGAAATCTTCTCTTTCATGTTTTCGATAGTTAAAGGTTCAGAATTAGCATCAACCAGTATTAAATTACTGCCGTATTCGGAAATACGGTCGCTGGCATCCAATAAGTCTTTTAGGACTTTCTTATCAATCACATCTTTAATGTTCCGGATAACTTTACCACTGATACCGCTCTCCTGCTCAAGGATGCGCTGGGTATAAAAAGAGATGCCGTGTTCTACACCAATCCAAAATACTTTATTTCCATTCTTGGCTACATTCCGGGCAATCTGCAGACACAGAGAGGTTTTACCTGATGAAGGAATACCGCCGATTGTGACCAGAGAATTTGGAAACAAACACTCTATTACAGCATCGAGTGGTGGCAGGCGAGTTAAGATACCGTTATTTTCATTTGTTTCCAGGCCTTCTAAGAATTCCGGCAAATAATCCTTTAGGCTTATAATAGAGTTCCTATTGTCCTCCACTATACTCCTGCCGGAATAAGATTATGGTTTGAGGGAATTTCTTTATGCTTTCTAATGTATTCCTGTCTAAGCATCTCAAGGTCTGATGATGTAAAGATATTCTTACTCTTTTCTACCTCGTCGGTTAAAGTTTTGAGCTGAAAGGCAGTAGTGCAATTTTTAAAACCCTCATATATTTCCTGCAATTTATTCTCTCGAATTAATTCCTTTTCTGCATCTTTAGTGCTTACAACTTCCTCCAATTCTTGTTTCGGCTCAGAAGCACTTTTGCTATATTTTAACAAAATATTCTTTTCGAAGAATTCATAGGTTGGATTTGATATTTTCTGACCGATTTCAAAGGTACCTGTTCGGTCTTTTTCTATAGAAATATACCGCTGTCCATTTTCAAACTCCATTCTTAATACTAAATCAGTAACATAAGATGTTTCTTTTTCGCAATTAGCTTTAATACCTATCTTACTTGGTTGCATAACCCCGCCAACAAGCTCTACCTTATACTCGTCTTTTGCTCTCGCTACCAATATTAAATGCACGGGAAGATTTAAGCATGTTGTAATAAACGAATTGTATTTACGCTTGATGCTTGCCCAATCGGTAAAAGACAAATCTAAATTATCAAAATCTGCTTTGGGATTATTTCTAAGCATTTTAATCTTTTTCGCTTCAATGCGCGAATCGAGCAATGATGCCCAAGCAACAGTTATGGGGTCAATAATTAATGTATTAATTTTCAACGTATCAATATTCTTTTCGACTTCCGTAACTGCGTCGCAGAGCTCAGAAAAACTTTTAGTGTGGAACGCCAATGCATTTTTAAACTTTTCACACATGAAAGTACTTCCCGATTCCATATCAATAATAGCCGGGTTTTTAAAGCTCAGTGAAAAATGTGTTTTCCCTACACCAGCAGTCCCAAAAATCAGTATCTTTAGGAACCTTCGAGAATTATAAATCTTTTCAAACTTTACCATAATATTCCTCCTGCGGTTACTCTATGTTTCTTATTAAAATGGCGGCAGGGAACTTAACACCACTTCCCTGTTCTCTTGGGTAGTATCTATAGGAATAATGTGCCTTGATAACAACAATCTATCCACCTTACTGGGCACACCTATTTTTAAAACAGGCTTTGGGAATTCAATGACAGCCTTATCGATTATCTCTTTTGCGACAGCATTTATTTTAGAAATATCTTTAAGGTTCTCCCAAAGTATTTTCGGCTCCATCTTTACAGCAGAACTCCATTGTTCTTCGGATAACAGCGGTTTAAGTTCCTCTTTAAGGATTTCGATATCAAACTTACGGTCTGTAGTTTTCCCAAGAGTTATGGGAGTCCTGGTCTTATTACTGATTACCTTTTCTACGTTTTGAAATCTTAATTCTCGGATAAGAAGTCCCTCAATGTGTGTTTTAAGCTGATAGATTTTAGATGAAAAGACCTTCGCCGTCAGATAGATTTCTGCTAACTGGACAGTAGTCATAGAAGCCAGATTACTTTCCATCACTTCCTGTAATGCAGTTAAGTCATTCATAACGTCTCCTCTACTTATTAAAATACGAAGGTTTTAGGTTTAGTAGTTTGTACTTGTCGCATTCACCGGTCTTATACATACAGAAGCCACATTGCCTCCCTGGTTTGGCAAAGAAGCCGGTCTTATGACATTGAGCTACCTCTTTATAAGCTAACTTTATTTGTTTAATAAAGTTTTCTAAATCCTTGCTCGAGAATTTAATCTGTAGGTCCATTTTTAAGGCAGGCAAGATAAATCTCAGGCTTCTGATTCTCCCAATATCCATACCCAATATGCCGACAAAATAGAAAAGGAATTGCAGTTTGGAAAGCCCTTCCTCGCTTATTATGTTCACACACTTAAAATCATAAATATCCACAAACCCATCTTTGGATACGGTAATCAGGTCAACACGGCCGGATATAGCAAGAGGATTGACTTTTAGTTCACCGGCTATTAATGTCTTGAAGGTATGCTCTGGGAATATTTTAGCTGATTCAAGCAGTTTAATATCTTTGAAGTATTGAATAAGGTAATCTACCATTTGATTAATGTGAGTTAGAACTGTTGCTTTATCTTCCTCGGGGTCACCACGCCAAATGAGTACGGGAACTTCTGAGATGATCTTGTTAAAAAGAGGCAAGGTATTTTCTTTTAGCCATGAAAGGTCTTTATATCTACCCTTTAGAAACATTTCTGCAAGACCATGTACAACACTTCCGGATAATGCGTTTCTAAAATCCTGCATCTTACTTAAGGGGTCTCTCAGAATCACCATCATTTTGTAGCGATATGGGCATTCCAACAACCGTAAAGAATAGAACGAGAAGTAAGGAACTGCTCTTGGAACAATCTGCATGCTGTTATGCGGTTTGTACTTTGACAGGTACTCGGTTATATTGAAGTCGGTCATTCAGCTTTTCCTTTTGGAGTTTTAAATCCAATCTCTTTGGTTGCTGGTTCTTTTAGCTGGTCAACTGCAGATACAAGGTCCGTTTGACGAATAATGTTATCTCCTCTTTCGATAGCTGACAGATAGCCTCTTTTAACTATCTCCACAATCTGGGCAGGGCTAAAATCTTCTGTTATATCGGCGATATGATTTATGTTAAGAGTTTTGTCCGTATCGGTCTTAGATAAGTTCAATTGTAATAGGCTTAACCTTTCTTTTGGCAAAGGGTTCTTATAATGCAAAATAACATCAAATCGACCGGGACGTTTGGTTAGCGCTTTATCGAGCACCTCTGTTTTGTTCGCCGTAGCGATGGTAATAACACCATTTAAATTAGCTGCACCATCCAATTGATTTAAAAGTTCATTTAGAACTCCTCCATTAAAATATCCTCCATCTCTGGAAAGTCCATAGAGATCTAAATCCTCCAGAACAACAACACAAGGTCGGATGCTTCGAGCAAGGGAAAATACTTCAGAGACGTCTTCGCTTCGTTTGAGATGTTTTCCTGTGGCTACAATAAAGTTACATCTGAGCGTTGACATAAGCCAACGGATAGTAAGGCTTTTGCCTGTTCCAGGAGCGCCAAACAATAGAATGCCTCTCTTAATAATATTAAATTCATTCAGCTTATTGTTATTGCCGTGTAATCTATATCTTTCTATAATACCTATGACATTAGATTTTATAGAGCGCTTTATTTCTTCGGGTAATATAAGTTCTTCATCTGTAAGTTGCTGAATCGACTCTATAAATTCTCCCCCAGCGTTCAACCTTAAATCAGTTAAAGACATAATTGTGTTCTCTAAGTCGGCAAAGAACTTCTTCCCCAAATCCAGCTTGCTTGCGGGGAGATAGACATGAAAATATGATTTCACAAAGTCATCCTTAGATAGCTTCATCCGCACAGCCATTTTATTGCCATTCTTGTCTTTTAGGAAGTAGTTTGCGCAATATGGGCTTGTTTTATTGCTACCAGACTGATCGTAAATGATCGGGAAAGGCAATTCTTCTGCATATCCATTGTTTGTTTTTATTATAGTGTAGTTGTCGTTTATAAGCTTGTAGATTGCAAAGGATACGACCCTAAACGCTGCGGGATAGAAATCTCTAAACAAGACGATGATATCTGTGCGTTTTTCACCTAGGAATTTCGCCATTATAGAGGACAGATAGTCCTCGGCATATTTATATAATACAGGCTTGTTTATCTCTACAGTTACACTTCGCTTCATTTATTGAGTCCTTTCTTAAACATATTTGTAAAGATCAGGGATAAAAGAAGGAAGATGCTGACCGCTGGAAATAACAGTAGGCAGGCACATAGCACGACGGTAACAGTTGAAGCAAATATATTGCTCAGTTTATATGGGTTAGGCTTAGCCGGCTGGGGAATGATATAGAGACGGCCCTTACTCTCGACAAGGTTGTAACTACTGTTATGTATTATTACTTTCTCCGGCATGGGTTTATCCTCTAAGATAAAATACGGTAAGAAGATATTAAAGGCAGGTAGATTTATAGGTCGGAAAGACTGACTATGATATCCTTATCCATTAAGAACTCAATGCGGACTTTAGCAGACCTTCCCTTAGAGGCAACAATAAGCTGTTCTATAAAAGTTCTAAAAGCCGGGGTTAGTCTCCACACTCCATTGCGAAGCTCACAGACGGGTCCGGTAAACTCCCTGATATTGATATTACTATTGCTTTGAATAAATTGCAGCTTTCTGTCCATACAGCTCCTCCAAGAAGCTTGAGCTTCATGATTAACCTCTACAACGTCGGTATTGAGTCTAGAAGGCCTCTCTGACTCTCTCTATAGAGAAAAACGTAAAAAATATCTAACAGTGTAGGTTGAAACGTCACAGAGGCAAGGGTAGAAATTATCTTCCCAACAAATTTTATTGTAATTGCATTTCTTATTGTAGACATGTAAACAAACCTCCTGTTAGTGTGAACCTTAAGAGCATATACGTGACCCCTTCGTATGGGACTAAAGGAAGTTTCTATTGGCTTACAGATTATCGTACGTTACATATGTTACTTATGCCTGAGCAAGGTTCCCCTTGGATTTAACCCAGTCATCTAAAAATATCTTACTCACGGTATTTGACGTCGTCCAGTTGATTTCATAATAAGGGATGTTTACCTTGTGGATGTACTGGTCTATGACATTGAAGAGAAATACAGCTGCCGTTTGATTAGTGGTTAGACGCTGAGTACCGTTTGCAAGGTTTGCAGTACAGCTTCTTTCTGAATTGGTGTCCTGGTTAGCAATCTCAGGATGTTGCTCGATAAGCTTTGGCCCGCAGTATGAGTCTTTCAACATTCCTTGAATAAAGGTCTGACCACCGATAAGTTCGTTTCCTGAATCTATGTACAGAGGACGATTGTAATTATTATCTATCTTTGATAACTCTGAAGATATAAAAGCTCTGGCTTTATTATTATCCACACAGCCAACCACAATATCAAACACGTTCAGCTTTACTTTCTCTGCTGTTTCTTCATTGTAATATTTAGATATACAGGATAGGTTTACGCCAAATGCAGAGCCGTATCTTTGGGTTAAGACTTCTGCCTTCGGCTTACCTATGTCCGACTTAATAAAGTTCTGCCTAACAATGTTAGATATACTAACGCGGTCACCGTCAACAATCAGATATTCAAAAGTCATCTCTCTTTCTGAAGCAATTAAACGGGCAAGCAGGGGAACCAGAGCGCTCCCGGTCCCTCCGGCTCCTATCTGAAGGATTCTTACATGGGTGTAAAGGTTATTCTCAAAGTATGTCTTTGGCAGAGTTATTTTCATAGATTATAGATCCTCAATATTTAAACCAGGCTTATGCAGGTCCTGTCCAACGCCCGGTAAATCACGCTCCATGCTACAGCCGTATAGCAGCATATCCAGTTCTGTTTGATGTTCGTCGTCTTCCACAGGGTTTATCTCTTTAAACCATTTATCGGGAACTTCTGATACCAGGTCAAAGATATCCTCTAAAGATACAGGGATAGACGAGGTACCACAGCAAGCGCGGATTTTAAGTTGAGGTAAAGGTTCTGTTATCTGTCCTGCTACCGCATAAAGACGGGTAGCCTTCTCATCACCGTCATCCACGGCTGAGAAGAAAGCCTGCATATTCCCGTGACTATGGATTTCAAGAGCCAGGATGTTCTCTTTCTCCATTGCCGTATTATGTTCGAACTTGACTGAGGCAGGGCCTACCTGCTGGGGAGGACAGTGGATATAGTAAGACTTACGGTTGCGATCCCAGAATATCTGAAGGAGCGCTTCTGACTGATGTTTCATATAAACCTTCTTAAAGAAGCTTAAACAGGTCAAAAGAAGAACAACAGGGATCTTAGGCAGTTTTATCTTAAAGCCTTCTTGTACTTTCTCTAGGCCGACTATTTCTTTCGGGGTTACGATAATGGTTCCTAATTCCGTTTCTCTTATCTCCTTTGCTCCCGTACCGCATAAGATATAGTTTACAGGCTTAATAAGTTTCTTGGGAAGGCCTATACTGTGGTTCACTAACTGACTAACGATTGACTTTACCATGCAACACCTCGCTTAAGATTCCATACGGCTTTAATTCGCTATATGGGAATTCCTGCTTCCCGTCATAAGATTTAAACCAGTTAAGCATGCGGGTTCCGGGTCCATTACTGTCGTTATTGAATAAATCTTCGTTAAACGGGGATAGAAAGAATATCCTTGGTAGATTAGACATTCCCTGGAGGGATTTAAACGGCTTATCAATCAAGTTGCCGGCCGTTCCCCAACAGACCTCGCCGTTTGGGTGGACATTGGAAAAAGGCGCATTATAAAGCATGATATTATCTGTTATTGTTTCCTTTCCGATAGCAAAGACTTTGGTGGAATATAACAACCGATTGGAGTTTACCTCGTAAATCCACACTAACGGCGGTAACGGTACCTGGAAGTCAAACACAACTGGTGCGCCATCAGCTTTATTGTTATTGTATTTAACCTTAAACACCTGGTCGGGGCGGAGTAATGTAATCTTCTCTCCACCTCCTGTTCGCTGATAGGATAAAGTACCGGGAGGCAGTAACCCGCTGTCAAATTTCGTATCTCGTAAGACTATTTCCTTAAACTTATTAGGGGATAGATAGCGGTACTGCTTCTTATTGTTCTCATCCTGAAGCTCCACACGAACACCGTATGACTCCAAATGGATCGTAGTCATAACAGAGCACGCTTGTTTTCCTTCTTTTCTTTCTTCTTGTTTGCAATAGCCATATATCTTTCCTGTAGCTGCTTTTTGAATTTTGCTTCCTTGTCGAGAAATTGATCATATAAAGAAGGCAGGAGGTCTTTTAATGTAGTTATTTTATCAATGTAAGACTTAAGATCTGTGACAAAGCTTTGATTGTATTCAAGATAACGCTGGCTGTTATGATGCATAAAGGAGAATAGCTCCAAGGAACATCGGAATAATCCGTCAAAGTTATTGCTTTGAGTATGGAAATGCTTTTTAAGAAGACCATTGCTGGAAATATACTCTCTGAAATCGGAGTCACCGTATTCCTGCTTCTGTACAACCTCTACATGCCAGCGGAATGCGGACCTGAACTTTGAAATGCTTACATCTTCTTTGATTAGGGACTTTAAAAGCTTTCGTAGATTACAGCTAATGCTCTGAGGGGATACATTGAGAGGAACATTCTGATTATGGGAAACATAGCCTAACACCTTGGCATCCTTCATAAAGGAAACATATGCCAGACGGTTTAAAGTAGTAACTATGTCCGAAGCAGACGGGTTATTAGCCATAATCAGATATATCCCTCGCTTATACACTCGCTCTTGGAAGAGAGCAAAGAATCTTCAATGGTCTCCATTTGGGTATTGTAGGACAGTAATTCACCGAATAGAGCGGTATATCTGCCTATCTTCTTTGTTGTTAAAGAATCAATAACCAGATCCTTTTTGTTAAAGACGGTCAAGAACTGCTTTGCCCTGTTGATCTTCCGCTGGAAGTCAATATCTGTGTCCTTGAAGATATTATCCATAGGCTTACCCTTTTGTGCCGGCGGTTACCTCAAATTCGATAGTCCCGTCAGGATGCTGGGTATATTTAGCATGCGATATTTCAGGGAAAATCTCTGACAGGTTTGTTTTGACTTGTTCGGGGGTCTCGTCATTCCCCACCTCGACCTCATAATCAAGGTACTTGGCAATTCTGTTCTTTACCGCTATTGGCCTGTTCTCCATTGGGTGTATCCTCCTTTTGTATCTGGTTCTCTATTATAAATACGGAAGACCATTGAACTTTTCTTACCTTTCTGCGATAGTATAGGTATAAATTCTGTACTAGGAGGCATCATGGATATCTTTAAGTCTGAAGCTTATAAGGATTTAAAAGGTAAAGAAAAAGAATTCTTTGATTTCCTAGCAAAGTCACTCAGCTGGAATGAAATCATAAATGATGAAAAAACCAATCCAAGTATTAAGAAAGGTGTCAGGATTACTATTTCCAGGCTCTTAAAACTTAATTTTCGCGGAATGTTTGTCTTTTTTTGGAGTGCAATCGCAGAAAGCTATAAAGGTCCTGGTTTCTATGCTTTATTAAAAAAGCATGGACATAAAACCTTTGAAGATTTGAGAAATGATGTCAGAGATAAATTCGATAAACACTATTATATGATCCCTAAGAGGAAAATATAGCAGAAGGTTATCAACTATGCCCACTCTTGAAACCGCTGTACAAAAACTATCGGGTAACATATATGTTACTTATTCTTCTGGTTAGTAGTCCTCAGGGCGCATAAAGGTAAGGCCAGTGGGGTCTTCGATCAGCCAGATTTCATTCTTTTCGAGGACGCGCAACTTCCTATAGTCATCGTCTTCTTTGTCGGGCTTCTGCAAAGATTCTAAACCACGAGTGATGAGTTTTAACCTCAGGTCAGCATCCTGATAACCGCCGGAATAAAACAGGTTAGAAGTAAATACCACTGGGGTTTTGGCTTTACCGGATATACACCAACCTACTTTAACAAGAATGCCGTCAGATACAGCTTGCTCCATGGTATATGTTGAAACAATTTCCCAATCTGTGTTTTTCATCTTACACGCTCCCCTAACTCTAACTTAGACTTGATAGTATTAAAGTTAATTGCACAGTCTTCTGGACTCTTGTCCTCGCGCCAAGTTAAAAGTACGGCATGTTTAAGGCGTATGCTCTTGCCTGACCATTCCCTTCCCCGAACTGTAACAACCTTGCCAAGGATATCCGCCTTTAATCCAACCTGACCTGAATTATTGATTTGTGTTAATGATTTGCGTTCCTCTAATGATCTGGGACTGACACAGGCTATGGGACGAAGGATTCTGTTCTCATCATAAGCGCTTACTTCAAGAGAGCCAATAAGGTTTTCATATCCCTTACCTTCTGTTGAAGGAAGCCAACCGGTGATGATGCCGTCGTATTCGCTCCACTCCTTTACTTTTAACCAGTTCCAGGTTCTTTTGCCAGGCTCATAGATGCTATTTAGAGATTTAAGCATAACACCTTCTTTACCCTGCGCAATCATATCTTGATAAAACTGTTTCTTGTTATCAAGTACGGTCTCTACCCTGGAAAAGTAATTGCTCCCGCCGCGGCTGTTTATCTCCAAAAATATATTGTCAACGAGATTTAAACGGATATCATACGATAAAGGCATAACATTCTTTCCCTTCCAGTAGATCACATCAAAAATATGGTAGATTATAGGTCTGCCTTCCTGAAGCTTTTTGCTTAGATCAGGCGAGCAGTTTAAGACTGCGGAAGTAGACTGCAATTCCGACGAAGTAATTACTGACCCGGTATCTAAATCTGGCACTGGCATTATGGCTTCACCATCTAAGACTGTGCCCTCATAGTCTGGGAGCAAGAAATCTCTCTGAGAAGGCATATTGTCGGTTTTCTCAGAAAAGAGAAAGGTAACGTCAGACTTCCTCCTGCTGGTAGCTCTGTTAGAAGTCTTACCTATGTGCAATAATATTCTATTACCGTCGAGTTTAAGCTGAGCGCAATAGTCTTTGGAATTCCAGATATCCTCAGCTTTTTTGTCGTTAAGTTCCTCGATACTTTGAGCAAGCTCGGGTTCTACCTGGAGAAGCATCTTTTCATCTGGATGGTCTCTCTGCCAAAGATGGTCTCGTATGAGGTTCTGTAATCCTTCCTTGGTGTATCCATTTGAAGGGTTAATAGGAATCCCGAGTTCGTCACAGCGCTTAAATAGCTCGTTATATGTCCGCATTAGTTAATAACCCCTGAAGTAGCTTTAACTTCTTTAGGTAAGAGCCCTAAGTCGGCCATACTGGAATAACGCTGATTGCCGATAATAAGGTGGTCAAGAAATTTAATATTTATAAGCTTTCCTGCTTTGCATAAGTCCCTGGTGATTTTGATGTCTTGGTCTGAAGGCTCAATAGAACCGCTGGGGTGGTTATGGACACCAATAATAGTTACCGCGTCATACAGCAATGCCGCTCTATATACTTCTCTTGGAGTTACCAGGCTTGAATTGACAGTACCTATTGATATGGTTTCAATACGCGTAAGCTGATTAAGGGTATCCATGATGAGGATGCGAAATTCTTCTTTTTCCAACAGCTCCATATTCTTGCACAACCCATACGCAGTATGGGAGTCGGTTATCTTTTCCTTGGAAATACAGGCTGGAGATTCGTTTATAAGGAAGTTTTGAAGATGGTCAATAGTTTGGCGTATATTATTATAGAATATCCGATTCCTTACGCCGTTAATGTTTTCTGCGGTTATCGTATCTCTCATAAAGAATAAATACGTTAAGATTTAAATTCGGCTATGCGTTTCTCATAAGATTATAGGGAGGATACGGACTATTTTTTCTTGGTTCCCATCCAAGGGCATTCATCTTTATTCGGGCAATCCACACAGCCGTATTTTCTTGAGATCCAAGGCAGGATAACATACGAATCAACAATAAAAATAACGACCAATATCAGCATCAGAGCAGAAAATGAATTTATTATATTATAGATACCCGCAGCCACCGGGAGCAGCCATAAAGGCACAATGGCGATGATATTCTTTTTGAAAATAGAATGAAACTGGGTTTCGTCTTTTTTCAGAACTATTGTTTTGCTCAACACCCCGTACCCGCAGGGACAGGCCTTTGAACCATAGTAATGGCAATAAGGGCAGATAAATATGATGAACCACAGCGTTCCTGCCACGCCGTACAGCACAAATAATATCGCAAGAAGATACTCAAAAGTAAGGCCGATAATCAGAGCCCCTAAAAGTACCATGAGAATATAAGGAAGATTGTCCAACCAGAC
Source organism: Candidatus Firestonebacteria bacterium RIFOXYD2_FULL_39_29 (assembly GCA_001778375.1). Classification (NCBI taxonomy): domain Bacteria; phylum Candidatus Firestoneibacteriota; species Candidatus Firestonebacteria bacterium RIFOXYD2_FULL_39_29. Next base: position 54,753 of record MFGV01000082.1, on the reverse strand, counting down.
ATGAAGCAGAGAATATTCTATCTTGCAGTCATCTGTATCCTTACAGCTGTTCGTATTCTTCCCCATAAAGATCCCCCATTAATAATTGTGTTCTATGTTAAAGAGCGCACTGCTCTTATTTTAAAATATTGATTATTTCTCTGGCTACAATAGAATTATCCGGATTAGCTAGCAATTCTTTACACAAATTATTTATTCCAGTACGCTCCGCTAAAGGTATGTTTAAGATTAAATTCTTAAAGTTCTCACTATTAATTTGGAATATAGCAATGGTGTTATTATTGAAACATACTTTAGCAGTATTTTCGTCAATTTGGGAGATACCGCAATTTAATTTGCTTGTTTCAATTTCTATATGACTTGACTCGACCATCTCCTCCCCCGTTTTCAGTGAGAGTATACAGCTGTTACATTTACGAATCATTGTTGAGTTTCTATCATCTAATAATTCTGTGGGATATATTTTGCAATAATATCCGGTAGTTTGACTAGGAGGTAAAGTACCTTTGTCCACATAAGAAACAGCACTATTTCCAGTTGCTGTTAGATTAGCACAACGTTTTGGAACATTACAATATTCTCTCCGAGGAACCCCATCTTGATTCTTCATTTAACCTCGTTATTGCTTCTTAAATCTTTAACTGTTTCTTGACTATTTTCTCCGCTTCCAGCCAGTCCTGCAGATCATTGCCATGCTTGCCATTTCTTTTCAGAAAAAGCTCGTAGGACTTTTTCTCTATTTCCTTCAGCAGTTTCTCTTTGCTGACGCTTCTTTTTACCTCTGCCGAAGCTTTTACTTTGTCAATGGTCATATATCCTCCTTGCTAATTTTGTTTACTTCTTGATTTCAACATTTATTATTCTCTTCAGATCCTGTTTGCACTTTGGACATTTTCCCGGCTCAGAAGATACTTCACTGCAGCCAATATCCTGGTAGGTTACCTGAAATTTTTTCAAAACAGGGTTGTCTTTGCAACTTGGACATTTTCCTTCTTTTTCACTTATATAACCACAAAGCTTGCATTTAAAAGTAAAGCTTCTTGTCTTTTTCACAAGTACTATGCTATGAAGCAGGCATTTGCCGGCCTTTCCATATTGCCTTTTACATTTTGGGCATTCATAGTACTCTTCTTGAATAACATTTATATCAATTCTTTTTTGTCCCGCTGGTAAAGGAGGAAAAGAAGAACTGTCCGCTTTTGAAGTTGTCACAGGAGCAGATGTTACTATTGTAGATGCCGTTGAAGAAGAGCTTTTGACTTCAAATTTTTTAATTGGCGTGTTTTTTACATCTTTAGGATTTAAGGTTTGCGAAAACAATCCCGCAGTAATTAATAAAAATGCAAGACACTTTATGTTCTTCTTCATAACTCCTCCTGATTTTGCAAAAAGTTAAACTATTTAAAAAGCAATAACAACACTAAAATCAATGCATCTATGCAGATTTCAATGTATTTTTCCATTTTAATGCTCCATATAGCTCTGCACTTCCATAAAGATGTGTTCGTATTGCTGATAACATTACGCCTTATTCCTTTAGTAAAGCTGTATCTATCATTGTTAACATTTTATCAAGATCAAAAGGCTTCGCAATTACATCAAATATGCCTTCTTTCATTTTTTCTTTAACATATTCTATTCCAGCCCCGCTCATTATCATCATCTTCGTTTTAGTATTAGATTTCTTCAAAGTTTTCATTACTTCAATGCCAGAAACTTTTGGCATCATTAAATCACTTATAACCATATCAAAGTATTGATTATTAATCTTTTCTATACCTTCGTCACCGTCGGAGGCCGTTACAACTTCATACCCGGCTGATGATAGTTGCTCAAATAATAATATTCTTATCCCTGCCTCATCATCTATTACCAATATTTTTTTCAAATGTTTTTCCATTTTTACAGACATAATAACCTACATTACGCTTTACTTGTTTTTCTTAAACGCTTTAAGCAAGAAAAATATAGCCGCTATTACAAGTACAGAAATAATTATGATAGGGCGTCCAATCTCCTTAGGCCTACTCTTGCCGGAGTTACTGTTTGTAGAAGCAAAAGCTTTTTCTACTAGAATATCGTTCATTTTCAGCAAGCTTCCGTCTTCTTTACCGTTTACTGTTTTCTTTTTAGGAGCTGATTTCATTGGAGTCTTTTCGATTGTATTAGGTTTCTTCCAGGGAATTACTGCTTTATTATCTATCTTCGTATCCTTCTTTGCTGAATTTATTTTATCTTCACTCGATTTTCCTGCTATACACCCGGATATAGCCGCTTTTGCATCATCTATTGCTCTCAAGGAATAACTAAAGGTTTTATCGTACTCCTTTGACTCATAACACTCTAGAGCTTTTGCTAAGTTATCTTCTGCAGAGGAAAGTAATTCCGGAGCATATTTTTCTGCACCAGCTTTTTTTGCTTCTGCAACATATGACTTCGCCTGTTCTAACATAGCGCCTACAGTCTTTTGCACCAGCCCCCTTAAATCTTCCACTTCCGCTGTAAGCTCTGATACTTTTTTTGTATCATCTTGGACTATTACCTGTTTTTTTTCCGCACATCCTCCCAGCAGCAAAATTCCAACAATAATGTACTTTAGATAACTCTTCATATTAGTATCCTCCTATTTCTTTGATGGAACCTTGATTTTTGTATAATCTTGACCACACTTTGTGCATTTTCCGGGTTCATTACCGGTGACTTGACACGGCACGCAATGATATTTTACCGCGTACTTTTTCAAATCAGTCTTACATATTTTACATTTACCTTCCTTTTTCTGAGAATAGCCACAAGTTACACATACATATGAATAACTTTTAATCTTTTTCACAAGATCAACCTTGCATTTTTTACATTTTCCAGTGTTGGTATATTCAAGATTACATTTTGGACAGTTGTAATACTCATATCCAATGACATCTTTCTCAAGCAGCTTTGTCAGTGGATATGTTTTACCTGCTACTACAGTACTACTCGGTCCGGGTTTTGCTTTAGACTTTTCTTTAGAAGTAGTATTAATAATTGGAGCCTTAACAGCGTCATTGTTAACTTCCACTGCCTGTTCGGCTTTTGGTTTTACTAACACGCTTACAGAGCTATCAACTGCGGGTTCAAGAGTCTTTTTTTCCTTAACAACATTATCACTAATTGGTTGAACTACATCGGCATTTACTAATTCACTTTTTGCAACACAGCCATAGAAAAGAAAAATACACAATAAAACTAGACCTATAAATATCTTCAGATAATACTTCATCTATCCTCCTATTTCTCTATTTTTCTCTCAACTCTTTTGTTAATTACAAAACAAATAATGTCTTGAACGATAAGCATGTATTCTAGCATCAGGTCAACCTTTTTTTCATAAGCATACCGGAATTGGACAAGCGTTTTTTTCTAAGTACTGATTTAATTTTAGAAATCAAAGTTCCTGTACCATTTGCTTTGTCAAAATAATCATCAGCATTCGGAACAGCCAGTCTTTGCTCTTCAATTGAATAAACACTGATAACAATCAATCTAAACCGCCTCTCAAATTCAGGCAAACAATCTAACAGGTTGCTTCTTACCTCTCTAGGTATTTCTATATTCCAGAGGATCAAATCCACATTGCTATTTTTAAGCTTTTTGCAAGCCTCGTAGATATCGTCAGAAACCTCAACATTGAAACCATTTTCAACTAGTATTTTACAATAAAGATTTCTTATCCCTATTTCATCATCCACTATAAGAATACTTTTCATGCTATCATTATAAAGCAGCCCTGATTAAACGAAGATTAACTATTTGATTAAATATATTTAATCTTCGTTTTATAAGGCTTTAAAGTCGAAAAACCTATTTAATAGGCAAAACGACGGTAAAAACAGTACCTTCACCAAAAGTACTTTTTACCCTTATATCTCCATTATGCATAACGGCAATAGACTTGGCAATATGCAGCCCCAGACCATTTCCGGGCTCGATATTCTGACCGGTTCTGTTTACATGAAAGAATCTTTCGAAAATTCTGGGTATGTCTTCTTGCATGATGCCCACACCTGTATCGGCAATTGAAATAAGAAGATTCTTTTTTTCCTGTACCAATTCAATGCTTATATCCCCTTTTTTCGGGGTAAATTTAATGGCATTGTTTATTATATTGAAAAATAATCTCCTAAGGTGCAGCTTGTCAGCTTCAACAAAGTAACTTGTTTTTGGCAGGTTCATCTTAACAAATATTTTCTTCTTAAGCGCTAATATTCTGCTTTGTTCGTAGATTTCCTGCATAAACTCTTTTATATCTGTTTTCTCGAAACTAATATTTTGCTGCCTGTAATTCAAGCGCGTCAACAACAAAAGGTCTTCTATTGTTTTAAGCATTCTATTTGATTCCAGAAAATTTATTCTCAATGCTTTTCTATATTCTCTCGGATTATTTTTGCTTTTAAGCGCATACTCGCTTTCCCCTTTGATAATAGCTAACGGGGTCTTTAATTCATGTGAAACTTGCGAACTGAACTCCGCTATATGTTTAAACGAATTTTCCAGACGGGAAATCATCTGATTAAAAGTATTGGCAAGATATTTCATTTCTTCATCATAATTTTCTATTTTAACCCGCGCATTCAAATCTTCATGGGTTATTTTACTAGCGGTGTCAGCTATCTCATAAACAGGACGCAATGTTCGCATCACAAAGACCCCTCCAAGAAAGAAAGAAAATATTAATATTAGAGGGATGCTGATAACAATATGAAATAAGCGTGTTTTTAATAAATGTATAATAGGCTTTAAGGATGTAAGTATCTGTATTATATACTGATTATTCTGATAGGTAAAAGACAGGGTTAGCAGCCGATAACTCTTACTATCAAAATTAATATCGCCAAACACCGGATCAATCACAGCTAATTTCTTGCTTTTTTTAATAAAAGCAGGCAATAGCTCTTTTGGAAAATTAGGCGACTTGGCTACCAACTCGCTATTTGAGTTTAACAATATAATATAATCTTCTCTGATATCATATTTATCTACTTTTTGAATCCACTGATTTTCAAGATCAATTAGTTTTTCCTGCCCCGGATAAGAACCCTTTTGGGACAAAAGCCTGTTTACAGTATAATCCAAGGTTTGCTGACTGAATCCCAGCACATCTAAATATGAACTCATAACATTTTTCATTTCATTGGATTTTGTCAATAATTCCCGGTCCAATTCTTCGTAGAGAGTAAATTGCAAGCTGAAGTAAAGAATAACGCTATATACGATAAGAATAATTCCCAAGATTACAGTATACAAAACGCTTATTTTAAACTTAAAAGTATTAAATTTCATTTATCTTGCCCTTCAGTACATACCCGACACCCCTGATAGTATGTATCAGTTTCACTTTCCGACCTTTATCAATCTTATTACGCAAATAGTTTACATGAACATCAATTACATTAGAAAAACTGTCAAACTCTTCACTCCAGACATGCTCAGAAATCATGCTTCTTGTAATAACCTGATTAACATTGAGCATTAAGAATTCTAATATCATATATTCCTTGTTTGAAAGTACTACTTCCTCACCTGAGCATTTTACTTTATGAGAAAGCTGATCGAGTTCTAAAGTTCCTATACTTAATACATTCGTTTTTTGCCTGCTTTTTCTTCTTAACAAAGCACGAATTCGCGCCAGCAACTCACCGATTGAAAAAGGTTTAGTCAGGTAATCATCGGCCCCGGAATCTAATCCGGTTATTTTGTCTTTAGCATTATTTCTTGCTGTAAGCATAAGAATAGGAACATCCATCTTTTTTTGGCGAATTTCCCTGCACAACGTAAAGCCATCTTTGTCCGGCAACATTATGTCCATTATTAATAAATCATAGGTATTAACGTCACTTAGATATATAGCTTCTGACGCGGTGGTGGCAACATCAACCGCATATTTACTTTTTTTTAATACTTTTTTTATGATATTAGCTATCTTCTTTTCATCCTCTATAACAAGTATACGCATTACCAGCCCCCTGTTTTTTCTAATTACTCCCGATAACTTCTTTAAGTTTTGTACGACAGGATATCATTATAAGCCCATACGGAAGTGTTAGAACAATCAATGAAAGGTAATTCAACATCTTTTTATTTTTACGAAAATCTTTATATATAAACCAAAGCATTGTCACCCATATAACATATAAGATGATTGAAACAAATAAATTAGGGATATACCAGGCCAGGACATTATTAACAGCCATGAAATGTCCAAGAACTATGAATGTTCCTGTTAGCATGAAATATAATAACAAGAAATCTCTAACTTCGTTAAACGCTATAGTTTCTTTTTTATTCTCCGGTTCTTTTACTTTTTCATAACAAGCAAGAAAAACAAATCCGAGCGGAAATGTTAAAATAGTTAAAACCAGTAATACTGCCATGCTTTTATTCTTACGAAAATATTTATATATTAACCAGAGAGCTGTTATCCAAATAGCATATAAAAGAATTCCCTCCAGCATTACAGACATAATAAAAGATTTGACAAATATTACAAACAATAAAATCACTAAGGCTACCCCTGCAATTTTAAAATACATCAATAAAAACTTTTTTACGTCATTTAATATGTCTGTATCAATTTTACTCTCAATTATATTATCCATACTTTTTCTCCCAATTCTGCAATTTTAGTATTGTCAAAACGCTATTTTTTATCATCCTTTTTAAAAAAAATGTAATATACAAGGGCAATTATAAGACCGACTATAGAAGCAACACCTATAATTTTTTCACCTTTCCCAAGAGGTTGAGCTGCTGAATCAACCTGTCCAAGCAATAACCCTGTCAGGTCTGCGGCATGAGCCATCGCAGCGCAGGCACAAAGTACGGCAAACAACGACAATATCAATCTCATATTAGTTTCCTCCTTAATCAGATATGATTTATAACAACAATTATAATAAAATAAACTATGAGCAGAACAAGCCCAAATGGAACCCCTATTTTCAACCACTCTTTACTGCCAATACCAAGCTTATTTGCTGTGATTATATTTGGGATGTTCCCCGGGATAAGCATGCCTCCGGATATTATAAGAGCTAAGACAGCTGTCTTAATCTGTGGTAAGCTTAATGATGGTCCTATTTCTGCAGCTCCAAGTGTTGCATTGTCCAGAAAAGCAGAGGAAACATTAATCCAATAAAGAACATAAATTGAAGTATTTGATAGGTATTGATCTATCAAAGGCTTAAGTCCGACACCCAAGCATACAAGCCCAGCAACAAAAATATATACTTTTAATGATCGATACAGAATATTTGCCAAATTTTCGTGCTTTTCTTGTTTTTGTATATCCTTCGGTCCATTGTCAATACCAACTACTTTAGATGCAATGAAACCGATAAAGATTATTGCCGGTAGGATAAAATACCATAAATTATTTAGCAAAAACCAGAAATCCGCAAAATGTGGATGTCCCTTTAACTTTGAAATAATGATTGTTGAAAGTGGCTCTCCCAATGGAGTTAAAACAGCACCAAATCCTATAGAAAAGCATGTCAAAACCGCAATCTTCACTTTGGCATTACGTGATAAATTCAGTAAGTTGATAATTTCTACCAATATTAACGCTGCGATAATTGCTGTAAAAACACTTGAAAGCAAGCCCAAGCCAACAACAAGTAAAAAAATAAACATTTTAACACCTAATTTATCGGCAACAATGCTGATGTTTTTTTCCAATGGTTTTTGAACAACTCTGAAAATTAGCCCTGCCAAGAATACGGCAATCGTTATCTTTACCGGCTCCAGTAATATTTCTTTTATTAGATGCGCACTCCATTGCGATGTGACAGTTATGGTAACAACACCCATGATTAATAGGAATATCTCCAACGCCTCCTCAATCTTTTTAAACAGTAGCGGAAGCATCAAAACTAAGACTAATATGAAAATTAGCATCATCCAATCCTTTTATAACACTGTATTCTCATAATTATTATCTTTTTCCGACAACTTTATATTTAACCATGTTCTTACCGTGCTTTTTTACAGAATACATTAACTCGTCAGCATTATTTATCATATCGTCTATCTCGTGTTGCATCTTATTATATGTGATAACCCCTACACTGAATGAAACTGGATATTTATTTTTCTTAACAATCTTCGTAAGACCTTTATATACTTTGTCAATTGCTGTTTTTGCTTCTTTTTCCCCGGCTTCTATCAATATAATGGCAAACTCATCCCCGCCTAATCTTGCAACTATATCGGCCGTTCTAACATTTTCCTTGATCGTATCAGCAACTGTTGACAATAAATCATCTCCTGCGCTATGCCCAAAAGCATCATTTACTTTTTTAAAATTATCAATATCCAGATAGGCAATAGTAAGCGGGTGATTAAACCTTAAGGCCCTGTCTATTTCCAAATTAGCCTTTTCAAGAAAACCCCGTCCATTCTCTATTTTTGTAAGTGTATCTATTCTTGCCAAATCCTTTTCAAACGCTAAGCTTTTTTTAGTAGCAGTCACTAAATAACTAATTATCAAGAAAAACCCCAATCTCATTATCGTATTCCAGAGAGGTATTACGAAATTAGAATATCTGTGCTCAGTAATTGTATCTGCAATAAGCCATGTTACTGCACTGGCGACTGATATAAATACAGCAGATGTTCTTCCGGAAAACCACGCAACAAGTAGAATAGGCGCTAAATAAAATATTGAAAAAGATATTTCATATCCTGTTAGCGTATCAGTAATACCGAGCATTATCATCAACAAAACGCCCAGCACTATAATGAAGACTTTTGATTTCCTGCCTAAATATTCGCCTATCCTCATTTAATTACTCCTTTATAAATATTTTTATTTCTTCTCGCTTCTTTTAATGGCAATAAACATGGCAATAGCTAAACCAAATACTATCACTAAAACTAAATATTCGGACATGTTTCGCTCCTTTTGATTACCCTTCCAGATCAGGACCTTTTGGTCCTTTTCTGTTTCTTTCTTCAAGATTTTTAATAAATTGCTCAGCAAGGTCTCTGGCTATTTCTTTACAGCCAAGGCCGAAAGCAAGCGCAATCCCGAAAGTTGTCGCAGCAAGGATAATTAAAAAAGTATAACTAATTATTCCGGATCCAATCTTAAGATTTTCAAAGGCAAGGATAAGCACCAAAATCATCGTTGCATACTTTGTACCCTTTGAAAACAACCCCGGATGTGGGAAAGCAGCATTATTTGCAACTGTTTGAACGAAATTTCCAAGGAAAGAAGCCGTTAGACCGCCTACAATAAGAATTATTATCGATGAGACGATATTAGGAATGTTCTCAGACATTCTTTTGAAAATGGGTTCAAGAACAGATATGCCGGCAATATCGGCGACCGCAAATAACGTTATCATAATTGTAAGCCAGAAAAATATTATGCCGGCAAGCCTTGAGGCTGTATAATCAATCTTGCCTTTCTTTAATATTTCAGTAATTCCTATTTTGTCCGCTAATATATTTACCTTTATCAACTCCAGTGTCTTTGCAACCAAGAAACGAATCAAGACCGCAATAAGCCAACCGACCAGTATTACAACCAGGCTGATAAGTATCCGCGGAGAATATTCGAGAAATTTATTTAACAGCAGATTTACTTCCGAAAGCTGAATGTTCATCATTCCTCCTATACCTTTTCAATACCTACTACTAATTGTCTTATGTCCTTGACTGACATCCCTGAAAGACCGAGACTTTCTACAGTTCTGCCAATCTTAAAATAATCTTTATCATGCATTATACATGCAAAATCTATAATTGATTTGATAGTCGGCATATTAATGCCCAGCATCTGACCTATGGAATAAAGAGGCACCAGACTCATCGGCACATCTTCAAAAATATACCTGTGATTGATATTGGAAGGCGCATTTATTCCTTTATACCCGCTGCTCTCCTGTATTGCTTCGTAAAGATTCTTTCCGGGGGAATCATAAGTAAGATAAAGCCATTCTCTTGCGCTTAAGAGCCTGATTCCCAGTTTTTCGGCAACTGCAACCCTTTCTTTATCTATCGCTTCAAGGATTTTTGCCACCGAGGGTGTTACTCCATCCAGGTAATACTCAAAACGTCCGCGGGTATTCTCTATCCTGCCTGCATTCATAATTGTTAATGCCGGATGAAATACGGCGCCGATGTTATCCAGACTTGTCTTTAAAACATTATCTCCGGCAACGAATTGAGGAAAGGCTTGCCTGATAACATTCAGGGTTTCAGAAATCCAATGCGCAGGAAGTGTTGCAAGGGCTACGGCATTCTTTATCCTGAAAATATTTGCCTCCGAACCGGATACGGCTCTTGAGGCATAAATAAATGTCTGTGTTTCTGAGACAATTACCATCTCTTCTGCCTTCTTATCTTTGAGTGTTTTTTTGAACTCCAAAGCTCCACCGGTACGCCCGGGATTAAGCACAATAATCTGACCCTCTTTTAAATAAGGCGCACAAAGTTCAGCTATATCTTTATGAGCTGTAGAAGGTGTAACAACCATGAGTACATCAGCGCCTGTTATTGCTTCTTCGATATTAGCCGTTGCCTTATCTATCTTTCCAAATCCTTCAATTTCCCCTTCAACCCTTATTCCACCATGCCATCTAACCGCATTAAGTTTTTCATCGGTTCTATTGTACAATCTGACCGGAAATCCCATTATAGAAAGGTGACCTGCCATTGCCATCCCTCCATGCCCTGCTCCCAAAATACAAAAGGTAATGGCTTTGCCTTTTTCGGCCGTTTGTTTTATTAATTGTTTAAGCTTTATCTCTGACGCTTCATTCATTAGAACACCTCTGTTTTACCAAAGCATTGCATCACCTTATCCGGGAATCTCTCTTTGAATATCCGATAATACAAAAGTTCTTCTTTCGTTCTCACTCTACTATTATTTTCCTTTTTAAAATCGGAATCCGTTATCTTCTTCTCGGCATATTCTTTTAATAGTTCCATTGATCCCGCCCCGTCCGAAAACTTCTGTTTTGGGCGGTTTGTTATAATTATAGGCAGATATTCATTGAAGGCTTCTCGCAGTATCCACTTTTCTTGTTTGTCATGCCGCTGCTTAAGTTCCACAGGAATACTTATAACATAAGACAGAAATTCAGAATCCAGAAACGGAACTCTTCCTTCAACAGAATGTGCCATTGTCATTCTGTCAACTCTTTGAAGATTTGTCTGGTGTAAATTTCCGGTTATTTTTCGCAATTCCAGATCTAAATCCTTCTTCTCGGCTATTTTTCCCAGATATTTATACCCGCTGAACAATTCATCAGCACCCTCACCTGCCAATACAACTTTCACCTGTTCACCTGCCAGTTTAGCAAGAAAATAAGACGGTATCGCGCTCCGAACCAGAGGGGCATCAAACGATTCCAGATGATATATTACTTCAGGAAGTACTTTAAGCATATCTTCCCATGTATAGATAAACTCATTATGCTTTGTTTTAAGATTATCTGCAACTAATTTTGAGTAGTATAAATCGTCTGAGCCTTTCATTCCCACGGTAAACGAATTGAGATCCTCGATGCTTTTTTTCATAAGAGCTGCGATAATACTACTGTCAACACCTCCACTTAAAAAAACACCTATTGGAACATCTGACATTAAGCGCTTTTGAACAGCTTTCTCCAGCAATCGCTCCACCATCGCCGTTATAACTTTAATATCAGCACTTATAGAAACTTTATCAGGGAGTTCATAGTATTTTGTAAAACCCTCTTTCGAAATATAATAGTAACCCGGCAAAAATACGGATACCCTTTCGCAATCCAGCAATGCTTTTATCTCCGAAGCAAAATATATCGTTTCTTTTTTTACTCCGAAATATAAAGGCTTAATGCCTATCCTATCCCTTCCAATAAACAGCTTACCATTATCATATATGGCAAATGCAAACATCCCGTCCAACTTTTTAATGCAATCCGGACCTTCCTCTTCGTATAGATGCAGAATAACTTCAGTATCTGTCTTTGTGCTAAAGACATGTTTATTTTTCAGTTTTGCTCTCAACTCTTTATGATTATATATCTCTCCGTTAAATACTATACACTTCGTTAGATCTTCATTAAAAATCGGCTGGTGTCCGCCTTTAACATCTATTATTGAAAGTCTAACCTGCCCCAACGCTATATTATCCTTAATATAAGTTCCGGTATCATCAGGACCTCTATATTTAATAGAAAGGAGCATCTTTTCCATTTCGCCCGGTAAACACTTCCCTTCAACTACTACTATTCCACACATTTACCTTCTCCTCTAAATATTTTCCTGATTCTTTCTTTCTCAGTTACAACCTTGTTTGCTTTGTCATCATATACAACACAACATCCGTTCAATATTCGAGTGTTTATACTCCCCTTTGCGTAAGAATTATCTTTCAATTGAGGAGCATCGAACAATCCGATTCTCACAGCTGAGGCAAGAACAAATGAGTCAACATAAGCATCTTTCTTTTTGTTTCCCCTCAAAAGCTTCAGAGCTTTTAATATCAACCTGGACTCGTTAATAAGTTCTTTCTTCCTTTTTTGGACAAGAGGATCGAGGGTAAGTTCAGGAAAATCTGTCAGTGTATTTCTGAGCATTCCGTGAATTATTTTACAGCTTTCTATCAATTCCTCGGCCTTAATAGCATGATGTCCTTCGCTGAACCCGACAACATGAAATATATGCGGCTGTAACGCCAGACTTAAAACACCTGATGCAGGAAGCTGCCCTTTTGCAATATCCATATCAGAAGAAAAACTGGTCAATCCGGCTCTAACTTCTGTATAAACTTTAAAGTTCTTCCCTGACAAGCTTTCTATCATTTCTTTTTTTGCAAGCATCTTCGCCAGATCCATTCTCGGCGACGTCCCAGCAGGAGTATTAAACATATACTGAGAAACATAGTGCTTTACCCCGAGCGCCTTTGCATTATAAGCAGCAAGATAAGCTAAAGCAACCGCAAGGCTGTCGTGAGCATCCCTCAAACTCCACTGATGAGATTCATTTACTTCTACCGGGATATTCCTTTTTGCATACCATCTTATGGTTTCTTGATTTCCTTCTATCGTTTTCATCATATTGCGTGAGGACCTGCCGTCAAGAACACCATACCAGCACAAGGGAATAGCACCCCAGGCATTACGTATCGTAGCTACCGACATTTTCGCCCATTTTACAAGGTCATTTGTACCCGCATAGCATCGAACCAAGGGATAGTTACCCCGCCTGCTTGCCTTATAAATTATTTTTAAATCAGCAGGTTTTCGCAGAGGCACGCCGCCGGCACCATTTTGTTTTTTATCAATTTTTTCAGGTTGAAAGAAATGCTCTTGTGCGTTTTGATCAGGACCGAGAGATAATACATCCAGCACTTTTGATTCAGCTATCAGTTTTACACCCTTTATTGTTTCTCTCATTGTAGGTCTTCCAAAATGATGCCTTATTAAAGGATATGGATATGACGCGTTTATTCTATTTACAAGAGTGTCGGCAAAATTTTTATCTTTTTTTCCGTCCTTTATTCCTTTTAAGTAATTTCTCACCTCATCAATTGACTCTTCACCTGTAAATACTTTTTTAAAGATACCTGTTTTTTTGGCTATTTCAGCAACCGGCTTTGTCCCGCCAAATATTAATTCCGTTTTTATTTCGTTAACACCCTTTTTCAACTCATTAAATACTTTTAGTACGGATTCCGGAGTCAATCGATAACTCACAGCAACTATATCTGGTTTTGTTTTTTTAATTGACTCAATTAAACTCCTTATAGGAATAGAAGTGCCTAAGAATATGGATTTATATCCCTCGGTTCTCGCTAAACTTAGAAAATTAAATATACCCGCGACATGGACACAACTACCTATAGTCGCACCCAGTATGACTTTTTTCTTATAAATTACATTACTTTTCAACAATCCTCCTAAAAACAAAAAACCATTCAAGCTTACGCTTGAATGGCGGCCCGACCACTCATTTCCTCCGGGAAGTGTTTTTCCCGAACCCATTATATTATTTACATTTTAACAAGGATTATTGTTGATGTCAATCTCTAAACAGCAGCTGAAATAACTGTCGCAGACAAACATAGTTTTAAAATAGTCCCAAAGAGGATCCAGCCGGAAGAACAGAAGAACAATTGTAAAACTTGCCGTTGCATTTTAACGTATTTAAATGCATTTACGTCCTCTAATAAAATCCGCCTTAAATGCTCTTTTTTTCTTTTTCAAACCAACTATATAGTACAGGAAGCACTACCATGGTAAGAAAGAACGATGTAACAAGTCCGCCCATTACTACGGCAGCAAGCGGTTTCTGAATCTCCGCCCCGGGACCGCTGGCTAATAGGACAGGAATGAGTCCTAATATTGCAGTTAGACTCGTCATGAGTAAAGGTCGAAGCCGAACTTCACAGCCCTTTATTACCGACTCTTTGAGAGCCATCCCCTCGCGGCGCAGTTGTATAAAATAAGCCACAAGCACTGTACCATTTGCTACGGCTATACCAAAAAGCGTAATAAACCCCACTATGGCTGAAACACTCAAGGTGATGTTAAAGAAATACACCGTCAAAATGCCGCCTACCCAGGAGAATGGCAAGTTCAGGATAACCAACGTGGCAGGTTTAAACGAGCCAAAAGCTGAGAATAGCATAATGAATATTATAAATATGACAATCGGAACAACAATCGTCAAAGTTTTCATCGCACGCTGCTGATTCTCGAACTGCCCGCCCCAGTCAATGAAGTAACCTGAAGGAAGCGAAGTTTCAATGCTTTTTATCTTGTTTTGCGCTTCCGCAACAAAGCTTCCAATATCTCTTCCACGAACATTCGCTTCAAGGACTACTCTACGCATCCCATTTTCACGGCTTATCTGGTTTGGCGCTTCTACCAATTTTATCTTAGCCAACTGTCCCAGTGGAATTCTCTGACCTTGCGGAGATGTAATAAGGATATTTTGTATTGCCTTCTCACTATTGCGATAGGTCTCAGGAAAACGTACCGCAAGGTTAACCCTGCGATCTTCTTCATAAATTGTACTTACGGTCTTGCCGCCTATAGCTGTTTCAATAATCTCGTTCACATCGCTAACATTTATTCCATAGCGAGAGATTGCCAATCTATCAATCTCAATATTTAGCTGTAAGAATCCTCCCACTTGCTCCACTTTTATATCTTTTGCACCCGGAATCCCTGCGAGCACATGTTCAATTTCAATTGCTTTCTGCGCCAGAAGTTCAAGATCGTAGCCAAATACTTTTACTGCAACATCCGACTTTATTCCGGAGATAAGCTCGTTTACTCTGAGCGCTATCGGCTGAGAGAAGTTTAACTTAATTCCTTTTATTTTTGAAAGTTCTTTATCCATCTGACCGACAAGATCCAGCTTTGACTTTGCCTTCCAATATTTCTTTGGCTTAAGCGTTATAAACACATCATTCTGCTCCGGCCCCATTGGATCCTCAGCAATCTCTGCGCGGCCGGTCTTCGTGACAACATTATCAACTTCAGTAAACCCGAGTAGCAGTTTTTCCACCCGTTCCCCTATACGCTTTGATTCATCAAGCGACACTGTAGGAAATTTTACTACATTAATAACTATTGCACCTTCATCAAGGTACGGCAAAAATTCGGTACCTACAAATTTCACCAAATATACAGAAATAAGGAAAACGACAAGAGAAATGACCATTGTTATTTTCTTAAACTTCATGGCCGTATGAAGAAGAGGAAGGTACAGTCTCTTTATCCATCTGATAACGGCATTTTCTTCGTCTTTAGACTTCCCCTTTATCAGGTAAGAGCTTATAACAGGTATAATAGTAAGCGAAATTAGAAGTGAGCCTGCCATGGCAAATATCAAAGTAAACGCCATAGGTCTAAACATCTTACCTTCCACCGCCTGTAAGGCAAAAAGAGGAACTTTGGTGATGATAGTGATTAATATCGCAAAGAAAACAGGCCGGGCAACTTCTGTCGTTGCCCTAAGGCATACGCCAACTTTTTCTCCGGCCGACAATCCTTTCTTTTCGGATAGATGCCGGAAGATATTTTCTACAATAACTATGCTTGAATCAACGATCATTCCCATTGCAACAACAAGACCGCCCAAGGACATTAAATTTGCTGAAAGGCCAAACCATCTCATCATAATAAAAGTAATAAGCGCAGAAAGCGGAAGTGCCAGGCACACAACACTTGCCGCGCGAACATCACCCAAAAAGAGAAATAGTACTATAATGACTAACACTCCGCCTTCAAGCAAAGCCTTTACAACAGTATTAATACATGCATTAATCAGATCTGTTCTGTCATAAAACGGTTTTATTTTTATACCGTTTGGCAGTCTTTCTTCTATTTTTTTTATTTCTGTTTTTACTTTATCAACAACGATCTTGGAATTAGCGTCTTTTAGCATAATCACCATGCCGCAAACTGTCTCACCCTTCCCATCTCGCGTTGCTGCGCCCCATCTTATTTCGTGCCCTATCTGTATCGCTGCAACATCTTTAACAAATACAGGGACTCCGTCATTTGTAGCTACGACTATATTACCGATATCGTCCGCTCCGCGTATGAGCCCGTCTCCGCGTACTACTATCTGTTCTTCACCTTTAACAATATAATTTGCCGGGGCTGTAGAATTATTTTTTCTCAACGCTTCCGTAATAACCTGTAGCGTTAGTTTGTATTTAACAAGCTTGTCAGGGTCAACGATTACCTGATACTGTTTCACAAATCCGCCGAATGAGTTTAGCTCTGTGACTCCCGATATCGAACGTAGTTGAGGGCTGATAATCCAATCTTGAACTGACCGAAGCTCTGTCAGATTCGCGCTCTTACTTTCAAGTGTATATTGAAATATTTCTCCCAGTCCGGTACTAATTGGGCCCAACTCCGGTTCAAAGCCTTCAGGCAGACTGCCTTTAGCCGCCTGTATCCGTTCAAAGACAATTTGTCTGGCAAAATAGACATTGGTATTATCCTCAAAAACAACGACTACCTGAGAAAGACCTTCCTTCGAGAGAGAGCGAACCATTGTCGTATCAGGAAGCCCATTCATCTCTTTTTCAAGCGGGGTTGAAATGAGGCGTTCGACTTCTACAGGCGCAAGTCCTGGAGCTTGAGTTAGAATCATTACCTGTGTATTTGTTACATCGGGAAATGCATCAACAGGCAGACTCCGCCAGGCTACGATACCCCCGATAATGAGTACCAGGGTAAAACAAATAACCATAAACCTTTGACGCAGTATAAAAGACAATATTTTATCCATATATAATTTCTCCTGTGGTTAGGTTATTCAGCGCATCCGTCTCCCATCGCTGATTTAAGAAGCTCGGATTTTAAAAGAAAACTACCGTCAACAGCAACTTTTTCACCTTCGCGAAGACCTCTCTTTACCTGAACAAACACATCATCCTCAAAACCAAGCTCTACCTCTCTTGTCTCAAACTCAGCTTTGTTCTTAGAGACAAAAACCATTCTCTTGTCTTTGGCTTGATAAACAGATTTTACGGGGACAGCAAGAAAACGCCCTCCGGCCATAATAATCTTTCCGCTTATAAACATGTTTTGTTTAAGAAGATATTCATTATTATTTATCTCTGCGCGTACCTTGATAGTTCTGGATGTATCATCAATTCTAGGAGAAACAAACAATATCTTTCCGGTAAAAACCTTATCAGTATATGCCGATGCGGTTACTTTTACTTTCTGACCTACCTGTACTTTTCCGGCATCTTTCTCATAAATATCAAAGTTGGCAAAGATATTGCTTAAGTCAGAGACTGTAAACAAAGATGAAATTTCATCTATCTGTTGCCCGGAAGCTGCATTTACACCTGTAATTATACCGGCATAATCAGACCGGATTTCTTCTAAAACGCCTGTTTTGTCGTTGCTTACTGCAGCTAAAACACTGTCTTTTTGAACCCTGCTGCCATATTGAACCTTAACCTCAACAACCTTACCTTGTTTTTTGGAGATAACATGGAATGCTTTATCCGTATCTTTTGCTATCTCACCGGTTACGGAAAAGACTTCATCTATGTTTTGATAAGCAACGGTTCCAAGGCTGATACCCATTTTTTCTTTTGATTCCTCGCTAACGGCAATAGTATTTGCTTCGCCTGTACTATGTCCGTGACTGTCTTTTACCTCAGATTTCCCTGCTGCTTTCGGATTACAACCTGTACACTGTGACTCAGGAAGGTTATGCTCCTTGCACCAGTCACCTTTAGCTTTAAAAACTTCCGCCAGGGCAGGTTTACACTGTATGCATATATTCTCAGGAACACCATGCTCTGAGCACATTTCCTCATGAGCCGCATGAGAATCGGGGCTTTTACTATTACTGCATCCGATATTCAAGAGTATCAGTATTGTCAAAAAGAACACACCTAATATTATTTTCACAGTTATCTCCTTATTCTAGACCGGGTTCGGTCAATTTCTTAATTAACGCGGCAATTTTGCCATAATTAACCACCGCTTCATAATATCCAAATTTAACACTCTTAACAGTTCTTAAGCTGTCCAGAAATGTTAAGAAATCAATTTTACCTTCTTTATATTGCAGGTCAGCTTGTCTTTGAACATCGACGGACTGCTCAATATTCTTCCTATAGCTGCCGACCTGCTTCGCTGTATATTCAGCTTCCAGACAAGCCTCATAAATGGCCGCCTCAATCTGCTTTTTGGAATACTCAATATCCAGATTACTTTGTTTTGATGTTAACTCAGCCTCTTTGATGGCGCCTATGTTTTGATTCCAAAGCGGCAAACCAATGGTGATTCCGGCCCCTATAGATAAAACGCCCGCCTCATGCTTACCGGTAAACCCAAATTTTGGATTTAAAAACACTTCCCTTTGAGCCAGTTCAATCTCCTTTAGATTCCTCTTGATAAACTCCAGTTTTATTTTCACTTCCGGATTATTCACGAGTGCTTTTTGCGTAAGCTGCTTGCATTCAAATATTCCCTGTTCAAATACAAGCGAATCGCTCAACGTAAACTCGAAGTTCACAGGTTTATTCACCATAAGATTAAACCGGATTTTTGAAGCTCTAAGTTCCTTGTCGGAAAGAAAGTATTCATTTTCCGCCTGAGAAAGCTCAATCTTGGCCCTTGTTAGCTCGTTAAGCAGAATACTTCCAGAATTATATCTAAGCTGAGCGCTGTCAACAAACCTGCGAAAAATATCTAAATTTTCCTGAGCCAAAACCTTTTTCTTTTCCATTAAAAGCAGGTCGTAGTGTGCGCTTTTTATTTCGAAAGCAATCTCAGACCAGACAATAGCAAGCTCTTCATTGGCTAAAGAAATATCTGCCTCGGCAATTGTTTCACGCACGCCAATCTTGCCGAAGAGATCAAACTCCTGTCCGATTCCAAATTCCAGATTATTCAGAACATCTTGAAAATTACCGGTAGAAAAATCAATTTCCGGATTAGGGCAGGTCTTGGCGGTAATCAGCCGCGCTTTAGCAGCATCAATGCCTTTCCGTGCTTTTACCATTCTCGGATTATTTTCTTTAGCCGTTGTTAGAATTTCTTTTAAAGTAAGCGCTTCTTGAGCATATAGGGGCACCATAAAAACAGCACAAGAAAACAAAATAATTAGCGTTGATTTAATAATCATTTAAAACCTCCAAACAACAAATGAAATACTTTTTAAGAGATAGTTGCATAATGAATAAGAGTGATAATATAGAATATTATTTTTCAGGCAACCATCGTTGATTGGTAATTAAAGCTGGGCTTCTGGAGTGGGGGGTCTTTCTATATCAAGAACAAAGAGTTCAGAATAAGAAGGGGTATGATTAAAAACAGTCTTAATCTCAGTAAAACAAGGCTTTTCGATTATGCTCGCTTTGAAAATATAATTATGGCAATTGCAGCAAATATCACAATGCTCGGGTAAATCATCAGTACACCCGTCACAGTCGTAATTACAAAATGCTGAAATAGTCAAAAACACCGCTATTACAGCAAATACAGATAAATGCTTCATTTTTATTGCATCTCCATGTAGTACGTTTAAATGTCTATCTTGTAAGACAAATTATATCATAAATATGTTCCCATCTTTCACTTTTTAAGAATCTGCTGTATCAGCTGTTTTGCTTTTGGAGCAGCTATATCCATTCCCTTCCCGCCGCTTTCGCAAATTATAGCGACTGCAATTTCCGGGTTTTCCGCGGGAGCAAGGAAGATAAACCACCCGTCAAGGCCTTTTTTAGAAGATCCAGCTGTTCCGGTTATACCGGCAACAGTAATACCGTCTACTTTGGCTTTCTTTCCGAGTCCATTTGTCACTGCACCTGTTAAAAGCTTCTTCACAGCATCAGCAGTCTCTTTTTTAATAGTATTTTTAAAGAGAATCGGTTTGTTTTCATAAATCAGATCACCCTTAATGTTTTTAATTTCCTTTACCAGATAAGGTTTCATGCAAACCCCGTTATTAGCAATAGTTGCTACGATCATAGCCGCTTGAAGTGGTGTGATTTTGTAATCTTTTCCCAGCCCATTCGCTTTTTCCGCAACCTCAATCTTACTTTCTGCTTCAAGTCCTACAGTACTGATTAACACAGGGAACTGCATATCGATTGTAGAGTTAAAACCAAACCGGGTGGCAAATTCAACCAATCTATCATTACCAAGATGATTTCCTATCGCTGCAAAAGCAACATTGCACGACAGAGCAACCGCCTGATTCAGATCTTTAACCTTCCCGTGTTTTTCCCAGCACCAGAAGGTTTGTTTGTCAATACCGACAGAACCTTTGCACTGCACAGGAAAAATATCCTTCATATCTGCATTTGCTTCAAGTGCGGCGGCCATTGTTATTATTTTACATATGGAACCCGGCTCATAAAGTTTATCAAAAGCGCGATTGAGAAACACTTTGTTTGTATTATACTTATAGGCGCCGAATTTCTTATCTATTCCGGCAGGGTTGAATTTGGGATGACTGACAGCTGCTAAAATCTCGCCGGTTTGAGGCTTTAAAACGACAATAGAACCCATTTGATCATACAATACTGAAGTTGCAGCTTTCTGAATATCTAAATCCAGCGTAAGTGTGATTTCGTTACCCGGGATATATTCCCTGAAGGTATATTCAACACCAAATTTTCCATATTCCTCAGTATTAATTCCTATAATCTTATCTGTTGCACTTTCCGCAGGATATAAGGATTTACCGTCTTTAATATCTTTCTTAAAAAGAGGGTTGCCATTTTTATCTAGAATATATGCAACACTTTTAGCATCTCTTTCCTTTTTTGCTTTTTCAAGATAACTGATTATTTGCGAGTTTTTAGGACTGATATTCAAAGCATTCTCATAGGAATCAACAGCTTCTTTTATTTTACCCATGCCATGATACGCCAGGCCTATGCCAAAAGTGCCTTTTAAATCCTTATTCGCAATATTATTTAAGTGTTCAAATTCTACAAAAGCCAGTGAATATTTCCCCTTGGAAATATAATCAAAACCTGTTTTTCTATGATCAAATATTCTACTATTTTTTACTTTATTTTCTTGAGCCTTGGTATAAAATTCTTTTGCTTTTACAATTTCGCCTTTATGGACAAATAAATAGCCAAACCCATCGTAAGTTAGCGCATACTCGGGATTAATTGCCAATGCCTTGTTTAGCTCGTCTAAACCTGCATCATAATTGCCTTTTAATATACTGCTTTTAGCCGTCTTTAAATGACTCATGATTTGAAAACTTTTGTAGAAAAACGCCCTAACTCCGAAGAAAAGCCCGATTGCAACGGCAATAGTTATAATAACTAACTGCAGATTGCGATTTCTTCTTGCCTTGTTAGGAAATAATGGATATTTTTTCATAATCGGCATTGCGATTTTCCTTTTTGCTTTTTTGTTATCTTAGTCTTTTTTCATTGGAATTATTTTGAGACCTCTTTCGCAGGCATTAAACGCTCCGACAAATTCAGATCTACTTCATAAAATATTTAAGCACTACAAAACCGCCTATCAATAGAATCATAAACACCATTGAGAGTATATTGAAGTATTTTTCAATAAGCTCCTGTATTTTTTTACCATATATTCTTAAAGCACCGGCTACAAGAAAAAACCTCGCAGCCCTCCCAATTATAGAGGCTATGATTAAAACCTCCAGAGAAATAAGAAACATTCCTCCGGCAATGGTTATGGCTTTATAGGGAATAGGCGTAAAAGCCGCGGTGAAAACAGTCAGGAAAGCATTTTCAGAAAACTTTATACCGACTATTTTCACAGCTGCTTCCAAATTATAAAAATCCACAATCGCTTTTCCTACAGACTCATATAAACCCCAGCCGATAAAATACCCAAGTATTCCCCCAAGAACTGAACCGAGAGTGCATATTGAAGCATATGAAAACCACTTTTTCCTTTCTGCGATAACCATAGGAATAAGCAATACATCAGGCGGAACAGGGAAAAATGAACTCTCGGCAAACGCAATAGAAAAAAGAGCAAAGGGCGCTTTTTTGCTCTTAGATTGATGTATGGTCCAGTCATATAGTTTTCGTAATACCTTCACATTATTCCTCTAGCAGTATCAACGTTTTTCTTCTTTCTTCTTGAAAATAATGGACGCCGTTATTGACACCAGAATCACTATTGCTATAACTAATAATGCGGGCAAAGTATCTATTTTGTAAAAGTCAGATATTAGCATCTTTATCCCAACAAAAACAAGAATACAGGACAATCCGTATACAAGGTAGTGAAATAAATGCATTACTTCGGCAAGCACAAAATACAAGGCCCGCAAACCCAATATGGCAAAGATATTAGATGTATACACTATGAATACATCCTGCGTAATAGCAAGTACCGCAGGGATGGAATCCACGGCAAAAATAACATCTGTGGTTTCAATTACCACCAAAACAATAAATAGCGTAGTGGCGTAATATTTGCCTTCCTTTTTTATAAAAAATTTATCTTTTTCATAAGTATCTGTTACCGGCATTATCTTACGGAATAATTTTATGACAGGGTTGTTTTCCGGATCTATTTCTTTATCTTTCTGCAAGAGCATTTTTATCCCAACCAAAACCAGGAAAAAACCGAAGACATATATTGTCCAATGAAACATCTGAATTAATGAAACCCCCGCGACTATAAATATTGTACGCATAATTATTGCGCCAAGCACACCCCAAAAGAGTACTTTATGCTGGTAAATTTTAGGCACCCGAAAGTAGGAAAATATCATTAAAAAAACGAATATATTATCTATACTTAAGCTCTTCTCTATCAGATAACCGGTAAAGAATTCAAGGGCCTTTTCCTGTCCATACGCATAATACACCCACAAATTGAAAACTAGTGCTAATGTTATCCAAACAGCAGTCCAAGACAGGGCTTCTTTCATTTTTATTACGTGTTCTTTGCGGTTAAACACAACAAGATCCAGAACAAGCATTCCAATAATGAAGATATTAAAACCTACCCACCATGATAGAGACATAACACTCCCCTAATATTTTTTTCAGTACTCAAACATACGGTAAAACTTAATTCGATTGTCCCAGCTCTCTTGATACTTTTTCCAGATTTTTGATCCTTCGTCCAAGTGTCGGATGGGTGCTGAATAGATTTGCTATAAAGCTCTCCTTCATGGGATTTACAATAAATAGCTGTGAAGTAGCCGGAGTCCCGGTTTCAGTAGGATTCTTTTTTGCATAACCGGAGATCTTTTGCAGCGCCGAGATTAAACTATTTGGTCTGTTTGTAATCCTTGCTGAATCTGCGTCAGACAGATATTCCCTGGTTCTGCTAATTGCAAGTTGTATAAGCATTGCGGCGAGAGGAGCTATAATCGCCAGAGCAATAACACTTATAACATTTCCGCTATTATTCTCCCTGTCTCTACCCCCGCCAAACAGCGAGGCAAATTGGGCTATTCTGGCTATAGAAACTATGGCGGTCGCAAGCGTTGCGGCAATTGTCATTACCAGAATGTCACGGTTTTTTATATGCATTAATTCATGTGCTATAACCGCTTCTATTTCATGTTTGTCAAGAAGCTGTAAAAGCGACGGACTTAACGCAACGACAGCGTGCGCAGGATCTCTTCCTGTAGCAAAGGCGTTAGGCGCTTCCATGTTTATTATATACAGCTTTGGCATCGGAAGATCCATCCTCGCTGTTAAATTTTTTAGAATCTGATGTGCAGCAGGAGCATCCGAAGCCAAAGCAGGTTTAGCTCCATACATAGCCAAAACTATTTTGTCGGAAAACCAATAGCTGCCGACATTAAATATTAAAGCAAAAGCAAAAGCAATAATAACTCCTGTTTTACCGCCTATTAATCCTCCCACAAAAACAATCAGAACTCCCATTAGTACCAACAAAATCAATGTTTTGACATAATTCATTTTAGTCCCTCCTAAACATATTTTTTCCCAATATTTAACTCAAACCGTGTTTTATCTATCAGAAGACACCTTCACCATCTCAATAGGCTGCTCCTTGCCGCAGTGTTTACAAAATTCTGCATCTTTTTTAATGATTTCTGCGCAGTAAAGACACTTTTTGGTATACCCTTTAGATGCCCTGGCCGGAAACAATGCAATAACAATAATAAGCAAAGGGAAAAGGGCGCATAGTATGAACCACATTATGGGATTGCGCCCTTTTCTTCCGGCTATCATACCGCCAGCAATACCTAAAATTGCAAGGAGAATAACAAACCTACTCAATCGACCGCTCCTTCTTTTTTATGACTATTTACCTGCTCTTCCCTGTACATCGCCGACCCCAATAAATGGTATTGCCCCGCTGCCTGTGACCTGCGGCAGTACTCCGTTCCATTTGTCGATTGCTTTAAGATTTGCCTCTATTTTCCTCAACTCTATAAGATCAGTTGAGATATTCGCTCTTTGGAGCCTTAGGGATTCAGCCTGTGCTTTTGCTGCTGCAATCGTCTGCTCCGCCTCAATCTTTATCCTGTCTAAATCTCTTGTAGCTTTTAGTGCAAGCTGCTCCGCTGTCTGCTTCGATTCAATAGCTTCCAAATATATTTTTGAGAAGCTGAACCCGACTATAGAAAATGCATCAACTATAATATTGTATGTAAGAAGTCTCTCAGCAAGATTTTTTCTCATTTCCTCGCTTACCAAGGGTCTCTTTGTGATAAGCTCTTCTGCTGAATATTTAGCGGATACACCTTTCACCACTTCTTGCACCGCAGGATCAATTATTCGTTCTTTAAATTCTATCCCAAGGGACTGATAGACAACATTTGCCTTATCCGGACTTATATGATAGTTAAGCGCAACCTCTGAACTTACTTCCTGGAGATTGGAGGAGGAAGCAGCAGAAACTGTTAAAGATTTTTGAACTTTAACATCCATCAGGACAACCTGCTGTACTATAGGGATCCTGAAATGCAGCCCTTCTCCAAGCACTACCTTCTGAACAGCCCCAAAATTAAGGACTATACCTCTCTCACCTGCCCCAATCTGCACCCATGGTCTAAGAAGCAGAAGACCAACCAAAATTGCACCCGCAATCACTGCCAGCCTGACAGAGCTTTTCTTCATTCCGGACT
The DNA here is from genome assembly GCA_001778375.1 of Candidatus Firestonebacteria bacterium RIFOXYD2_FULL_39_29. NCBI lineage: Bacteria > Candidatus Firestoneibacteriota > Candidatus Firestonebacteria bacterium RIFOXYD2_FULL_39_29. The sequence goes on along the minus strand of MFGV01000082.1, from coordinate 29,166 downwards.
TCACTGCCTCGTATAATTCTCTTTCATCCATTTTATTGTCCTCCTTTGTTAACATAATCTGTTATTTAGATATCCTTTTTGTCTCCCCACAATTACAAAATGATCTTAAATCTCAGCAGTAAGCATTGTAAAAGCGTCAATATACTTTAGACTTGTCTTCACTACAATATCCTTAGGTAATTCCGGCGCAGGGGGCATTTTATTCCACCCTGTTTTCTCAAGATAATCCCTGACAAATTGTTTATCAACACTTTGCTGGCTAAAACCTTCTTTATATTTCTCTTTCAACCAAAATCTTGAAGAATCAGGAGTAAATACTTCGTCAATAAGAATTATCTTGTCATTTAATATCCCAAATTCGAATTTTGTATCCGCTATAATAATGCCTCTTGACTCTGCGTATTCACCTACTTTTTTATAAAGCTTAAAACTTATTTCTTTCAGCATTTTAATAGTTTCTGTTCCAATTTCCCTGCTGACATATTCCTCTGAGACATTAATATCGTGTCCTGTTTCTTCTTTTGTGGAAGGCGTAAAAATAGGTTCTGCTAATTTACAGGATTCTTTCAATCCGGCAGGAAGTTTTATCCCGCATACAGACTGTGTTTTCTTATACTCTTTCCATCCCGAACCGGCCAGATAACCTCTGACAACGCATTCAATAGGGATAGGTTTTGCCTTTTTAACTATCATTGATCGTCCCAATAATTCATCTTTATACTTATTCAATTCAATTGGAAATCCAGATGAATCACCTGTGACCAAATGATTATCAACAATGTCTTTAGTGAACTTAAACCAAAATATAGACAGCTGATTTAAAACTTCACCTTTGTAAGGAATACAGGTCGGCAAAACCACATCAAAACAAGATATTCTATCGGTAGAAACAACTAAAAGCTTATCACCAAGATCATATATATCCCTTACTTTTCCTCTTTTTAGAAACTCTAAATCATGAAATCTCGTCACACGTAACGCTTTATGACTCATAATTGGCACCTCCAAACAGCCTTTTTAATTGTTTTCATTCATATCTCTTGGTTTATATGACTTCTCCAGTCTATATTGGAGTATTTGTTTTTCATTTTTTCCGTCTCAAACCAGGCTGAACAATCGCGCCCGCCTCGCCCGGTTCTTCTGGAAAGTGAATCACGCGGCCTCAATTCAAGTTTTAAAACAAGTTTCTCATGGCAATACTTATCTTTTTTTCGCCCCAGAATATCCTTTTTTGTATTATCCATCTTGCATTTCTCCGCCAATACTTTGTATTTTCAATAAGCGGTTCCGGGAGAGTCCAAGCAACTATATTTCTTTTATGACCCCCTCCCGGCCGCTTCTGACCATTAAAATATCTCTACTTTATTCCATATTGCTTTTTAACTATCTTTTCCGCTTCCAACCAATCTGCAAGATCGCTTCCATGCTTTCCGTTTCTCTTAAAAAACAGTTCATATGCCTTGTTTTCTATTTCCTTCAGCAGTCTTTCTTTGCTGATATTTCTCTTTTCTGATGACGGCACCTCTGTCTTATTAGTCATAATTCCTCCGGAGCAATGCAGCCCTTAGCGCTTTTTGAGAGCTATTGTTCTCTTTTAAATAATTATTATATCTAACATTCTGATTGGCTTGTACAGGATTACTTGTGTGAATATTTTGAGGTATTATCTGGGAGGATGGAAGAAGTTCTTGACAAGGTTTTCTTTAATTGTTTGGCTTTTAAAGTAAATACGGCTGCCTTTATTTTCATCTGCTAAAATACACATATTTCTAAAATATACAACTTCGTCTTGATCACATAATTCAGAGTATTCTATAGCATTATTTGCATAATCATTATTAATAGAAATACCAAAAGCATAGGTACATATACTGATTAGCACTATGGCAACTAGAATTATTATTTTCATTTTGATCTTTTTCCCGAACTCAAATTCTTATGGAATTATACAATACCCCTGCTTTTAAAGCAAGATAAAAGGCCGACAGTGTTGAAAAATAGGGCCGTAGCCTCAAAAATAACACGATTTTTACTATATTCCGAATTGCTTCTTGACTATCTTTTCCGCATCCAGCCAATCCTGAAGATCATCACCATGCCTGCCGTTTCTCTTGAGAAAAAGCTCGTATGACTTTTTCTCTATTTCCTTCAATAGTTTTTCTTTGCCGATACTGTTCTTTGCTGATGGCGCATTACTTGCGTTTTTACTGGTCATTTCTCCTCCATAATTGCAAATAAATATCTCCGCTTTCCTTCTGTATACATAGACAACCTTAATCATTAGAATGTTCCCATAAAAAGAAATACAGGTATTTGTTCACAGAGTATAATATAAGAGGCCGTTAATGATGGAATATACTCATTCGTTTTGATATGATAACCATTGTCCGATATAACAAAAAGGAGTGGTTATTAAGAAATGATTATTGTAGCTTTATTTATAATATTGTTTATCGTGCTGATTCTTCCTTTTGCCATTAAAAAAGTAGAGGAAAATCTAGAACTATTTTTATTTTCAATGGGCGTTTTGGCCGTTTCAGTAACATCACAGTGGTCATTCCACATTATTGAAGAAGCTCTGGTTGAGCCTATAAAAATTACCGCGGCAGTACTTATTGCCGGATTATTATTCCGGGAACTTAAAGGTTTTATCGAAGACAATGTAAATCGCATGGTCAATTTAATGGGATTAAGATTATTTTCTTTTTTGCTCGTATTTTCACTTGGCTTAGCATCCAGCATGATTACTGCAATAATAGCTGCCCTGGTACTCGTAGAAGTGATTTCTCACCTAAAACTTGACAAGAAACATGAAACCAAACTTGTAATTCTATCCTGCTTTTCTATTGGGCTTGGAGCTGCCCTCACCCCCATAGGTGAACCTCTTTCCACAATTGCGACAGCAAAATTAAAAGGTGCTCCGTATTTTGCAGGTTTTTGGTTTTTAGCAACTCATTTATGGCTGTATATAATTTCCTCTTTATTTATTTTTGGAGCAATTGCAGCGTACTTTTCAGGTAAACATCTATCAAAAGGTGCAGGATTAAAAGAGAAGTCTAAGGAACATTTTAAGAACATCGTTATGAGAACCGGAAAGATTTATCTTTTTGTAATGGCTCTTATTTTCCTAGGCACCGGATTCAAACCCCTTATCGACAATTATATTGCCGCAATATCTCCGGAAATACTTTACTGGATAAATATCTTCTCTGCCGTGCTTGACAATGCCACTTTAACCGCAGCTGAAATAGCTCCGAGCATGAGTTTGTATCAAATAAAATCCGCACTTGTTGCGCTTCTTATTTCCGGCGGAATGTTAATACCCGGGAACATCCCCAACATAATTGCCGCAAATAAACTTGGAATTAAAAGCAAAGACTGGGCAAAATTCGGAATTCCGGTAGGACTTGCTGTATTAGGTTTTTATTTTATTATAATACTACTCGTCCATTGAAGCTTCTTTTGCAGCTCTCGTCTCGACAGGATATGAAAAATCAGTCAATCCTATTACCTTATATATATCATCTTCGTTTTTTGCTTCCATTAATTTTTGTCTAAATATGTAGCTTTCTGCAATTTTCGCAATTTTTGCCAAAATTCGAAGTTGCATTATTGGTGTAGAAACCGGAGTTATGACAAGAAATATTAGTTTTACCGGAATTTTATCAAAGGAGTTAAAATCTATGCCCTCTTTTGATCTTCCAAAGATTATTATAGTCTTAGATACATCTACTCTGGCATGAGGTATAGCTAATTCACTTCCGATTGCCGTAGATAGCATTGCTTCTCTTCTCCATACTTCATCAACTAATTCTTTTTTATTAAGTTCGGGATATAAAACCGCGGCCTTGTCTATCAATATGCTGATAGCTTCTTTTTTATCAATATCACCCATGTCAGCGATAACACCTTCCTTCCTGATTAGATCAGATAAATGCACAAATACTTCTGTTGTGAATTCATCTTGCACTTCTCCTATAAGTTCTTCAACAATATCTTCAAATGAAAGAAAACCTATTGTTTGACCTTTATCAGAATTAATCAGGGCTATTTGAGCCTTGCTTTTTTGAAACTCTCTCAACAAGTCTTCTATTAGAACATTAGACATGACAAATATTATTGGTCTTAATATTTGCTTTAAGATTCCCGGTGTTTCAGTATCTAAATTTGAGATTACTATATCCTTTAAATGGATATAACCAAGAATATTGCCCTTGTTTCCCTGACATAAAGGATATCTGCTTCTTTTATATTGTTTTATTATTATTAAATTTTCTTTCCAGGGTTTATCAATATAAAGTACTATCAGTTTTTCAAAAGGAACCATTATACTTGAAACTGTTAATTTCCCAAAATTAAGAGCATTTTCTGTAAGAAAAAGTCTGTTTAGTGAAAAATTACCTTGTTGTTGAGATTCCGAAAGTATTGCTCTGAATTCTTCTTCAGAATATGCTATGTGATATGTCATTTCCGGCGGAACTCCTATTATTCTTAATATCATATTTGAGCTCTTGTTTAATATAATGAGCGGCAAATAAAATATTTTAGAAAACATATAGAGAGGTAACGCAGAAAAAAGAGCAGAAGATAATGGCTTTCTTATTGCAATGGATTTCGGGACAAGTTCCCCTATAACAATATGCAAAAACGCTATTATTGCAAATGCAACTGTAAATGATATTATATGTAAAGCATGCTCGGTTAAAAAGCCCGGAAGTAAAGACCCGATTATTCCGGCTATGACCGGTTCTCCGATCCAGCCCAGTCCGATACTGGCTATAGTTATTCCAAGTTGGCAGGCATTAAGATAGTAATCTAATTTATTAATAATGTCTTGCGTAATTTTAGCTTTTCTATTTCCACGGATAATCAGACTGTTAAGCTGAGTATGCCGGACTTTAACAATACCAAATTCGGCAAGAACAAAGAATCCATTAAGGAAAATAAAAATAACAGACAAGACTATCTGATTGAAAGTTGTCAGCTCCATATAGTTTTTATAAAGCTCATATTCCTCCAGGTTGTTTCTGCACTATCTTTAGGGTTGTCCAACCCAATATTTACTTCAACCTTTATCGTTCACAGTTCTTTCGCTCACTTCACTGACTAAAACAACAAATTTATCGAGCTTTTTTAAAAGACTTATTTCTGTCGAAAGTAAGAATCTTGTATTTGAAAGCGAACTTAGCGTTAGTTTCTCTATCTCTGTAAGAACTAAGTTAATCCTATATTCAGGCATTGAATTACTCCTTTAAAAACTATTTAATAACTTCCCAATGCCCGCCTTTATCTCCGCCAATTCTTTTTAGAACCCCTTGCTTCCTTAGAGCAGATACCTGATGTTTTACACGATCTTCGGAAATACCAATTTCTGCTGCCAATTTCCCCCTTGTTATGTATGGATTCTTTAGAATTTCATCAATTATCTTCTGGGCGGTTTCTGGGCGGTTTCTGGGCAAGTTCTGGGCGGTTTCTTTCAAATATTTGCTCGACGCATTCCTGTAAAATACTACCAAAAATCCTGTTTTAAGAATCTGAAACTCGACCTTAACGTTATTTACCTTGCATTCATCATAGATGCGCTTAATACCTGAACCCCACTTTTCAATTTCTTTTGCCTTATAGAATACTTCTGCAATCAGTGGATTCCTTAAGATAGACCTTTCTTTACCAAGAATATAATCTTTCGGTGACAACTCGTCTGGAAATCCTCCGGGATTATATATTTCAACCCTGTTTTTAAATATTGCAATTTCATTACCCTTAGGGACAGAATAATCCCTGTGACATAATGAATTGACTAAGGCTTCTCTTATAGCCTTGACAGGTATTTCAGGGATTTCCTCGCGTTCAAGCTTGCCGAATTTTACGCCCCAATTAATATGCTCTCGTACATAGGCCTCAGATTTCTCCAGAATATCAAACAAATTACCGGTGATTTTGTTTATATCCAGAAATGTTATCTTATCAACACCGGCAAAAACTGCGGCTTGCACTTCAAAAGAATTTTTATTGCAAAACAGCGGCTCCGCTGCTTTCAATAACCTTCCGTTGCGTATCAAATCCAACTTGGCAAGGACTGCTTCAACATCATTAAACTTGAAATCTATTCTTTTGGCTATGTTTGCTTTCCTAATCAAATCTTTTACAACTTTTACATTGACTCGCCTGATACCATACTCAGAATATCCAGATTCCCATTTGGAGTTATCAATATGCTTTTTTAAAACAGCTCTTCTTATCTCATAAGGACTTAACTGCTTATCTTCATCGGCAACTCGGATATAAACACGTCCGTATGCATGATAAGGAACGTCCTCGCCTTGAAATTCAACTTTGATACAGGATTTGCCTTTAATATTTACAGCTTTAATCAAAGGATATATTTTAGGTTCAATATGGTTTGAAATTGCTTGTGAAATGTCTCTTTGGGTAGCTGAGCCAATTGCTTGACCGATTACATCGCCATTATTCTTAATGCCGAAATACACCTTGCCGTTTTTATGTTTATTTAAAATAGCGACGATAGAAATGACCGCCTCTTTTAGCTCAGAAGTGGACTTTTTAAACTCCAGTACTTCCGTCTCTTTCCATTCCATAACGGCTCCATTTTTAATTTATTTATGTGGTTTAGCTCCAATCATGATTAACTCTTTGGATATTATATAGCATCGAATACTTATTATAAAGCTAAAAATCATGGCTATGTTTAGGTTCTTAAATTAGCTGCACATGATGCACGAGGCACACAAAGACAGGCAGGTTACATACATGTTACTTATAGGTCTTTTAGATCGCTCCAAACCTGGCCGGTGGAGCAGGAGACAGACAGATGACAAAAGCCGGAGATATTTATCTGCATACACTTTAAAACCCTTTGTTTGAAATCCTCCAAAGGAACGCTTTCGTGGACTTCGAACAGCAGGGAGTCGTGGACAGTGAGGAGAAGCTTTATAGGGCTTGTGTTATTAAAAGTAGCCTTTAGATTAAACTCCTTGGAGACACGAAGCATTGCAAGCTTGAGAATATCGCTGGCGGTACCTTGAATTCGATGTGACACGGCGGACCGGAGGCCGTAGCCATGGAGTTTTCGGTCTTTGCTTTGGGCTTCGGGGATATAGCGACGACGGCCAAAGTAGGTTTCGACAAAGCCGAGGTCGACGACCTGCTTGTGGGTGGAGTCTATGAACGACTTGATTTTAGGAACTGCGGTGAAGTAATCCTCCAAAAGTTGCTTCGCGGAGGCGCGGTCAATCTTGAGGCGGTCGGCGAGACTGAAGGATTCCATACCAAAAATTAAGGCGAAGTTTATCGTCTTTCCCTTCCTCCGCTGGTCGTCGGTGACAAGAGAATAAGGGACATTGAAAAGAATAGCGGCAGTTTCGCGATGAATGTCTTTGTCCTCGTTAAAAGATTGAATGAGAGGCTCCTCCTGGGCGAGGCTGGCGATGACACGGTATTCTATCTGCGAATAATCAAAGTTGACAAAGGTGTAGCCCGCCCGGGCTATGAAATGACGCCGAAGGTCTTCGGGGACATTCTGGAGATTTGGAGTAGAACTTGCGAAGCGTCCTGAGGGCACATGCCATTGAAGGAATGATGTATGGATTGCATTTGTGTAAGGATTTATAGACGATAAATATCCCTCTAACATCCCCTTCTGTTTTACGAGGGTGCGGTATTCTATAATGGCTTTGACAACAGGATGCAGGTCTTCGATTCTCTTAAGACAGGGCGTGGAAACAGACGGAGTCCGGCTCTTGGTGATGGGACCCTTGTATGGAAGCTTGAGATCGGAGTATAAAAGATGCGAGACCTGCTGGTTGCTGTTAAGGTCAATGCCGGAAGGAGATAAAGCTGAGATGCTGGATTTAAAGATTTCAATCTCCGAGGTCATCTCTTCGATGTGCTCCTCTAAAGACAAACTATTGATAGAGATGCCGTTGAGTTCCATGTGGGCTACGGTACGAATGAGATTACGCTCGATAACATGGAGGCCTGGGAGTGTGAGGTCTCCGGCTGTAATGCTGTAAGAATAATCCCGGATTTTATCGAGGAGGGAAGGGTTAAGATAAATACTCCTCAGAAGAAAATAGCGGTAAAGGCGGTAGCATATATCGGCATCGGCACAGGGATAAATATAAACATCCTTGGCGGGAAGGTCGGAGATATTGGGGATAGAAGATTTCTTCCTGCGGAAGAAGAGGTCGGAGAAGCAGACCATATTCAAACCGAGGTAACGGGACGCAAGGGATTTGAGAGATAAAGATTGGTTAACATCATCGAGATGGGAAAGCAATAGAGTATCGGAATAGATGTTAAGGGATATACCCTGACGAAGGAGGAACTTGTAAACAAACTTGAGGTCGTGGGATATAATCCTACTACGCTCTAGAATAGGCTTGAGAAAAGATAAGACCTCTGAAGGGTTGAGGTTAACACCTTGGTTATGAGATAGAGGGATATAAAAAGCTTCTTTGGCGCAAACAGATAAAGATATCCCGACTATGCGGTCTGAGAAAACATCCAGACCGGTGGTCGTGAGGGCGAGAGAGATGATATTGGATTTCTCTAAAACAGAGGCAAAGAAAGGCAGGTCGACATCCCTGATGATGCGGTAGTTCCCTAAAGGTTCAGTATCGGTTGAGAATAAATCATTCATACAAAGATAATACGAATGTATACAGTAGTATATAGTAGGGTTTAAATTAAGACACATTAGCTGAAATTATTTATTCCTACGGTCTCGTTGCCGTATAAAGACCACCAACAGACATTGTGTAAGAAAGAATTCCAATGCTTTCTTCATCTTTCAACTTCATACATTTAACCCGCATATTATTTTTGCGTATTTCAAGACATCATCACTATTGTTTTTCAAAATGGCTTCTTTCAATAACTTTAATGTTGCTACCCGTTTGTCTGATACCTTAAAAGCACAATCAACTAATCCAGCAACATCATTAACATTGAGAGAAATTCTTGATTCAATATCTTTATCTTTGTGGCAATTGCCATTGAGCGACCCTTTATTAATCTTTGTCATTGCTGTACCTTCTGTTAGTACAAGATGTTACTTGGTCAATATAAAAATATAAAAATGTTTCACTCTGCATCATACGTAGGAATTAGAATATAGTCTCCACAATATCAGACCAGCCTTCTTTGTAGAGCGATATAGTATAAGAAACCTCGCTGGAAGAGTCTGAAGAAGTCATTGAACTGGCAGAAGTATAGGCTTTTACCTTCCAGGCACTATAAGTTGTAGGACCATGCCAAGCCAAGGTAAAAGGATTTGGTACAGCAGAACAAGAAGCGTAGTACTCCCAATCCCCAGTAGGACTGGGGGAAATCCTATAGATATCATAATTTAAACCTGCGGTGGTTGGCCAGGAAAGAGCATAATCCCGGGTTCCCTCTGGGTACGATGGGGTATAGGTAAAAGACTGGACAGGAACCACGAGAGCCTTCTGATTGAAATCTACCTTTAAATCCTTTCCAGCCTGGGATGAAACACTGAAAGCCTGGGAAGTCCAAGTAGAACTTGCACCTATGTTTACAGAATAGTCTCCTATCCTATCGGGGATAGGCGCACTGAAATTACCAGAACCATCTGATGTAAGAGATGCAACTGGTGAGCCACTTTCGGTGAGAACGATAGATATACCGGCTTGAGGTACAGTACCATAAAAGACTTTGGTTATAGGAATATTATTTATAACGAAACTTGCAGCAGCTACATCACTAGGGTTATAACCTGATTTAAAAGCCTTAACCTTTAATGTGGCTGAGTTGGTTAATGAAAGAGGGCCGCCATAATCAATGACTTTACAAGCTCTGCTCGGGGCCTTGGCCGGGTCTGTTCCATCCGTAGTATACTGGATGGTTGCCCCAGGAGTGTTACAATATATGGTTACAATAACTGAATTGGTGAAACTTCCACCGTTAGGTAATATGGTGGCTGCTTCAACCTTAGGAATAGTAATGGTGGTTCCTCCGCCGCCACCACCTGTCGTAGTAGGTGACAAAACCGTTAGGAGAGGATTCTTCCCACAACCCAGTACCATCAGCATTGAAAATACAATCATCATGCTTTTCATTTGGCCCCTCCTTCAAATTTGTAGTTAATTGTAAATATTTTCATGGGTAATATTAAGATTACTTATTTGTACGGTATCCTAGCCTTGATACAAATGCGTTTAATTAAGTCAACTTCGTTCTTAAGATTGTCTGGTTTAACTTTAAGTTTTTTAAATACTTTAACCATAGCTCTAAGGATTTCACCATATGAGAGGTTATCTCCTCCACTATTTTTGCACTTATTCTTAAAAGACTTTAGAAAATCTCTTTCCCTCTTAGTAAGGATAAGCGATATTCTAGCTTGTTTCTTTTTAGGCATTTCTTTCATCTCCTTCATGTGTTGATGGGACATCTCTACCACAGTATCTGCATACTTTTGCCTCTGCTTTGATTTTTTCAGCACATGATGGGCAGGTCTTTGTGTTGCCACTAAGTCTAACCGTGAATTCCGAAAAATCTTCTTTCCCTTCTGCTTTGAATTTTGTTAAATCTTTAGTCCCATTTACGCCACAATAAACGGCTGCTATTATCACACCAATAACATTTAAGGTTAGAGCAAGTATGATTGTTACAAAAAGGATTAAGAATCCCTTTATCCACATTCTATGCCATAAATACCATAGGCAACCCATCCAAAATGCATTCCAATTCCATTTATTCTTGGTCTTAATTATTGCTAGTTTTGATTTCTCTAATAGAGTCTTTACAATTAGAATGAACAAAACTATAGGTATAGTGATAAATACAATGTCAACTGTCTTTCCCATAATAAAGTTAGATATTCCGATTTGTCGTCCAAAATCAAATATTGCGCTTTCTATCGTATAAACTACTCCAGGTGACAATAATAATATAATTGATAACACTAGCAATAAAAGATATACAACCAGCTTGGGTCTCATATCCTTACCTCCCTATAACAATACACTATTACCGTAAATACGTAAAAAGCAATCATAAGAAAAACCGGCTTAATACCGGCATTGTATTACTTCTTCTTTATAGCCTGCATTATTCTTTCTACAAGCTCGTCTTCGTCTTTCACACCTGTTACATCAACATTGAGTTTCATTAAAACCCTTATTAGAGCTCTTATGATTTCAGTTTTCGGAAGATTATAGCCACCGGAACGTTTAGATTCCGCGCCGAACTCGACAAGAAACTTGCCTAATGCTTCCGGCAAAGTTAGCTCTGCTCTGTAATGCTTTCCTTTATTAACTCGGCCTGCACTCTTTCTCATGAATATTAGACCTTCCTGGGATTGCTATTTACGTATTTGCGTAAGTGTATTATAATGGTTAGAAAGCACTTTATCAAGATGAAACAGCGCGGGACGGAAGACATTTTCTCTTAAATGTTCTCTAAATACGTGAACAAGGTGCACTGCTTCGTAGTATATAATGCTAAATTTTCTGCCGAATCTACTCCCTTATTTGTGTCCAAAAAGTGTCCACTTTCGGGGTAAAAACAGGCAAAATCGGATAAATTGGGATAAGCCGCTAAAGGGGTAAAACTGCTGATGTGTAAGATATTACCTTGTATTTGTTGATGTTTTAAATATGGCCTGTTCCGCACCCCAAGCGAGTGCGCTAGCCACCTGCGCCACGCCCCGACATCTTCCAACAAACTTCCGTGCAATTTATATTATTTCATTATAATCGGGCGACCATCCACCTAGGTGGATGCGCTAGCCACCTGTCCGCCTTCGGCGAGATCTCTCCGCTTTGCGGAGGACGCCTCCCGCCGGTTTTCCGGCAAGGTCTCGCTGTTTCACAGCGGACGCCCCGACATATTTTTAAAGGGTATTTAGAGGTTTTCGTTTTTGTAAAGTTCTTGTGTCCGAAAAGTGTCCACTATTTTTCTTCATTACTGATATTTATCCTACTTGCCAACTGCTCTACTGCTTGCCGCTTATGATTCTGTGATAAATGTGCGTACTTCATCGTCATCTCTATCTTTGAGTGTCCTAAGAGTTCTTTTACCGTAACAAGGTCAACACCTGCCATAACGAGCTGCGAGGCGAACGTGTGTCTGGTCGTGTACATAATTACGTCGTTAAGTTTTGCTCCCTTTACAGCTTGCGCAAATAATTTCCTGAAATTTACAGTGTTAAAGATTTTACCACAATTATCAGCTGTTTTCAACTTCAAAAAGGTATTATATGCAAATTCATTCATTGGTATTTCCATTACTTTCCCGGATTTACTCTTAATCACATTGAGAACTTTACGCTTGAGGTCTATGTCTTTCCACTCAAGATTGAACAATTCCCCTCGCCTAAGACCTGTATACAAGGCCACAATTATGATTGGTTTTATCTGTTCCGGAGTGTTTTTTAATAACCGGTTAACCTCTTCATTGTCAAGGAACCGAAGTCTACCACTTTCTTCACGAAACTTTTTACGGTATCTTTTACCATTGACACGAATATCAGCTATCCACATTTCGTCTTTTAAATATACTGCCATAGTTTCCTCATTCTTGCATAATTTATATGCAGAGCGGGAATCGGTTATCTTTTCTTTGGAAGTACAGGCTGGGGCTTCGTTTACAATGAAGTTTTGTAGATGGTCAATAGTTTGTCGGATATTGTTATAGAACACCCTGTCTTTTTGGCTTTTAATGTCTTTCGCTTCTATCGTATTCATAAATTATAAATACGATAGAGACCCCAATACACTTTTTATTGCTTAACGATAATCCCGCAAATTACTTATAATGATTTTCTATTTCGCAAATCATTGTGTTATACCAGCTTGTTAACCTTAAAAATTCCGGATTCACTCTACTAAATATTTCGGTCATTCTATCAGCTTTTAGAGAAGTTTGTCCTTCGGTTCTAATAATATCCATCATTTCATTATTCGCTGGTTCGAATACTCGCTCACGTTCTGTATCATAATAATTTCGCAATCGTGACAATGCAGAATACTTATTGGCATCTTTTTCCCAATGATCAAACAACTCTTTCCAGCTATTTATTATAGCCATAATGCACCTCCCCTTAATATTAAAGCAACATATATAATCCTGTAAGATTTGCATAAACATATTGCATTATGGTTAACTGAAATATTTAGCAATCAAGATGGACCTAATCCACTATTTCTTTTCTTCTTTAGGCGGCTGAGGAAGTTTATCCCCTGCTTTGATTATCTTTGGCTTGATTCCTATCCTTATTTCTGTTATTACTTTTTCTGTGTCTGTTTTACTGAACAATAATCCAAGCAATGGGATGTCCATTAATAATGGTATTCCTGACCTTGTTAATCTTTCTTCCTCTTTGATTAATCCGCCAAGGATTGCCGTGTATTCATCTTTTAATTTTATATCCGTCTCTACGGTTCTGCTTCCTATCTCCGGATACCCCTGGGCTGTTACTTTCCCGACTGTGCTTACTTCACAGGTTAATTTTATTGTTACTTCATTATTGCTGTAAATGATTGGTTTTACTTTTAACTTTATTCCTACTTCTTCAAACTGGATTGCTGTTGAAGAAACCACCTGGCCGCCGCTTGTTATTGAACTCGTTGTTATTGGTATCGGAATTTTATCAATTATCTTAATTGTTGCCTCTTTCCCATTATCTACAAGGAGTTTCGGAGTTGCTAAAATCTTTGCTTCTGCATTCTCTCCTCCATAATGAATCAACGCGGGTATTATGCTCGGGATAGAAGCTGTTGTTAGTTGTTCCGGAGGTATAATAGTCTGTATATCAATATACTGTTTTGAATATTCTATACCTATCGTTGAACTTACTGATTTGCTTATTTCCACTACAGGAGCTTCGATTAAGATCTGGTCATTTGAGGTATCTGCAGATTTGATTATTTTTTCCATTTCTTCAGTTTCTTCTTTGGAGCCATAAACCTGTATAGCATTCAATCTTTCATCTGCCTCTATCTTTGTATTTCCTGCAAATTTCTGCAATATTTTGACCAACTCAACTGAATTCGCATAGCCTAACTTTATTATTTTATGAGCACCAGAAACTGTTTGCTGTGTTGATTTTACTTGCGCAGCCTGTGGTTGCTGCTGACAAAAAACCAACGAACTGAAAAGTAAAAATATTGCTGTAAAAATAATAAAACTTTGGTTTTTAAACAATCTTCCTCCTAACTATGCCCTGTACCCAATGTGGTGCAGGGTCATTGTATCTCTAGAATTTTTGAATCTCAAACATCGGGCTTTTTATTTCTTCCGTTTCAAACGGACTGCTTTTTTTACCTTTCCCTTTATTCTTATCCTTGTCCTTCTCTTTTCCGTTTCCCTGACCATTATTTCCCTTTTCCTTATCAGCGTCTTTATCATTTCCATTATTTTCATTCTTCCCGCTATTTCCTTTATCTTTTCCCTGTCCTGAGCCTGTTGAGGCGCCTTGTGAATCGTTACCCGGCCTGTGATCTTTAAACTGCCCATTATTATGGTCTTTCATGCTGTTCCAAATTACCTCTCCGGTATTCTGATCCTTTATTTCCGTATATGTGTAGGCAATATTTATCTTCTTATCCTCTTTGCCTTTTTTACTTTCTTTGCTGTCTTTACTTCCCCTGTTTTCCTTATCCGTCCTGTCAGCCTCGTCCTTCCATTTCGGTCTTTTTTTATTCTCTTTCTTTGTTTCCTCTGCTTTTCTTGCTTCTTTTCCTTCTTTTGTTTCCCATTTTTCTTTTTCTTTTTCGCTTTGCGTCTGTCTTTCCTCTATCTGCTTTTGCCATTCCGGCTTATTTTGGTTTTCCTTTTGCTTTTCCTCTTTCTTCTTTACTAATTCCTGTTCCGGCGGCAAATCGGGAACTTCAGGTAATTTGGTCCCAAAAACAACTATTCTCTTATTCATTGAATCCGCTATGTATAAATTACCCAGAGTGTCAAAACATACTCCTTTAGGATGGTTAAAGTTAAGGCCGTCCGCAAAACTAATAGTTAACTTTATATTCCCCGCTACATCAAGCTTTACGACCCTGTTATTATTGCTGTCAGCTACAATTACATCGCCGCTTGCATTTACGACAACCCCATCCGGTTTTGTGAGTGTCTTTGAGCAATCAATGGTTTTAACTAATACACCTTGCCCATTAAACACCTTGATATTATCCTGATTCCTATTTGCAACAAAATAATATATGTTGCCGGATTCATCCTTCCAAATATCTACATCTTCAGGTTTATTAAGCTGACCCGCTCCGATAGTATTAAAAAGTGTTCCATCGGGATTGAGTATCCTTATTACATTCTGGTTTCTGTCTGCCGCTATTATTTTTCCGGTTTCATCAACTTTTAACCCGCAAACCTTATTGAAAAACCCCTGCCCTAATGTTGCTATGTGATTTCCGTTAGAGTTGAACTTCTCTATTACGCTTGTATTTCTACTTCCTGCATAAATATTTTCGTTACTATCAAGCGCTATGCCTTCGGGCTTGTTCAAAATCCCTTTTCCGATGCTTATTGAATTTCCTTTATGGTCAAGGACTTTTATACAGTCATTTTCCCTGTCCGCAGCGTAAATATATCCGTCTTTATCTACGGCTATTTTATCGGGATGAGACAACCTGTCATATATTGCCAATAAGAATTTAAATGTCATTATTGTGACTTTTACTGTTTCTATTCTGGAGTTCAGCACCTTATCAACTGCGGTAAGTCTCAGAGTATAAATTCCTTCAGACAGTCCAGCTGTGTCCCACTTCCCGAGCTCGCCCCCTTCCGGAACTTGCAAAGAAGAGGTCTTTATAGCAAACCAGGTTGCCGGTGTCTCTCCTGCGCCGTATTCAAGGATATAGTTATCAAAATTAGTATCCGTTGCCATTCCGATTACAGAAACAATACCATTAACGTATTCATTGTTTACCGGAGATGTTATTTTAGCCGCAGGAGCCGTGTTATCAAGGGTAATACTTACGGTTCTTGAGAGCTCTGTATTCAAAAGATTATCCAAACTCCTATAATTAACCCCATGAACCCCGTCTGCCGTGCTTATGGGGATATTAAAGATATTCGCGGTACTCCAGCCGTTGTCAATACTATACTCATTCCGTAAACTACCTGAACCGGAATCTATAGAGGTCAGAGTAAACGCCGTTCCCGATGAGACCAACAAAGGACTCACTCCGCTGTATTGCGGCTGACCGATCGAGATGGAAGAAACTGATGGTGTATTATCAAGGTAAACTTCTTTCAATTTTGCTATTTCTATATTACCCAAAGCATCTTCCGCGTAGTACGCCAAGAAATGCTTACCGTCGGCTAATCCGGGATTATTCAATAAAATACTCGTCGAGAATACTATCGTTTCGGATGTATTAGCAATAACATTTATACTGCCGTTATCAATCGTGTAATAGATTTTAGCCAGTTTTGATGAATCATCTGTAGATGTAATTGTTATGCCCGTGCTGCTGTTCACATAATCATTATAGCTCGGAATGCCTAAGGATATAGAGCTAACCGGCGGTGTGGAATCAACCCTTAAAGTCACAGCCAGAGTTTTTTCTACCTCGACATTGCCGATATTATCAACGCTATAATATGTTATTAAATGACCGCCTTGCGCATAATTTGCAAGATTAAACTGGTTTGTGTAAATCCTGTAATCTTCGCTGTCTATTTTGTATTTTATTTCCTTTACTCCTGAGCCAGTATCTACTGCCGTCAAAGTAAAGTTCGTTTCTTTAAAGACTATTAACTTATCCACTTCTACTACTTTCGGTTCACTTACGTCTATTATTGAAGCAGGCGGGGCAATATCAACATAAAGCGTTTTTGTTTTTGTAGTTTCAATATTTCCAACGTTATCTATACTTCTATAGCTAATCACATTTGAACTGCTTAAAGACAGTTTGAACGGAACTGAATATATCAACCAATCACCACCGTTTATATTATACTCAATCTTGTTCACTCCGGAACCGGAGTCAGTTGCTGCTAAATTAATCAATGTTTCAGTGGTTACCCATGTGTTATCACCCAGAACATACTGAGGAATCCCGATATTCAGGTTGGACACCGATGCCGCATTATCAATAGTTACTCTAAACTCTTTCTCGGTTTCCCAGTTACCTGCTTTATCCACAGATTTATATCTTATTACCTGCTCACCTGCGGCAATAAAACTGATCGGAGTGGTATATGTTAACCAATCCGCTCCATTTACTTTGACGCTCGAATAATCAACTCCCGAAGGCGGCACACCGTCGTCTATTGAAAATATACTGTAAGTAAAACTTGCCGGGGCGAAATTTGCCTGCCCGTTGTTATATAAATCACCGCTTGGTAACACACTGCTGACCGGAGGTAGAGCATCAGGGAGCTTTATTTCTATACTTTGAATTCCCGTCGTCAAACCAAGCGTGCCCTTTTTCAGCTCGTAGTAAATATTTCCTGTCCCACCGGTAATATTTGAAGGAACTACACCATTAATCGTAACACTGTTGTCTCCCGTCGCAAGATCAAAACCGGAGGCACCTATCGGGAAACCGTCAAATATACTGGGATTCAGCGTACATCCGGCAATATTTCTGTTTGAATTAATTTTTAGCTTTAATGCAATATTATTACCGGGATAATAGAACGCCTTATCAAGTGCTGCTTCCACATATTTTACGGTATACCCTATGACATCAAAGACCGCGCTCCCGTATGATTTTTCAGCGGCTCCTTCGGGTAGAAATGCATAGCTGATATAATAGTTGCCTGTCACCATCTCCTGCGGCAGATTAAACTGGAAATTAAGATGAGTTGAAGATGTTACATTAAAAGTATTCTGATAATTCGGCGCGGTTATTTCCAGAACCCCGCTTACCAGAGACGATGCCGATACGGTAATGGCCTCACCGGAATTATATACCTGTTTGTTCATCGTTATCGCAACTTCTTCGCCTTTCTTATAAATATACAGCGAATTTAAATATAAAGCTCTTCCGGATTCAAGGTAAACACCGAAACTAAGTTTATTAGCAGTAAAATGCACCGGTATATTGAATATTACAGGGGTCTCTGTTCCGCTAAATTGCATAACTGCGGTCTTTTCTTCGTAATCTCCAAATTTGACCGTTACATATCCCGCAGGAGAAAGCTCGTTTACGCTTAACACTTTAACAGTGAATACCGCTGTTTCACCTTCAGCATAAGAGACTTTGTCAAGACTATTGGTTACATTAATGCCGTATCCTTTTACAGAGAATGGAATATTGTATTCCACATTATTTACCTTAGCCAGACCAATATAGTCCTTCGAAAGTAAATCATCAGAAATGTTAAAACCAAAATTAACGGTTGCTTCTTCTCCGGAAAGCAATTTCACCGCGTAGAAACTGTTAATGAAATCCTCGGAGTTGAAAGATACATTTGTAAATCCGGCAACAGGTCCGGAATTCTTAACCATTAATGGAACGACAGCTGCACTTCCTGCGTTAAATGACAAATTCTGTGGTATTTCGCTTAAAGCAAAAGACGGCGCCAGATTGAACGCAAGCGTCGTTTCATTCACGACATCTGTGCCGGACATAACCTGTGCTTTTAAATTATAGTCTCCGGGACTTACACCGTCTAAAACATCGAAGATGTAAGACAGAGTTTTTTCTTCGCTTGGATTTAATTCCAGGCTGGTCTGCTTGTCCTGGAACGAAGTTGAGAGCATAAGATTGCCTTTAAATACATTTAATCCCGAATTCTTAACTGTCAAGGCAAACTCCGCGCTCTTAATACTTACCGATGTCAGATTAAGATTTGTAATACTAACCTTGTTATAATTCCTTACCGTAATATTTGCCTGTCCGGTCCCGAAAATAGTTTCGTAAGTTAAAACATAATCGCCTTCCGGCAAATCCGGCGTATAATAATCTATTATCTCGCCGCTCTTCGGAACATAAGCCCATTTCGTTTCCGTCATCCCGTTTATTTTGAAAGTTATGTTGAACTGACTGTCCAACAAGCCTATGTTTATAGCCTTATATAGAATGCTTACAGGTCCGCTCGAATATAACGCCTCAGGCTGGACGGTAAAATTGATCTTCTCGCCAAATGCAACGAGTTTTTGCGTTGTCTTTTCTATATCCCCGGTTAACGTTACGTTAAATATAGTATCTTTAATTATCGAAAATGTTTTTGTAAATACATAAGAGTTACCTGAAGATATAGTTATTCCCGTAGTTGACAGTGTGTCCGATAATCCTTCGCCTGTTATATCCAGATTGAGAGTCACATCCGTACTGCTTGTATTCTTTAACACGCCTGAAAACACGAACGGATCCTGCCCTGTGCTATCCGGAGCCAATATTGAAACTTCAATAGAGGGATTTTCAACTATAACCTTTTCTGTAATAATATTTAGCCCTATCCCGGCCGAAAGATTAAAACCTGACTGCCCGCTTGTTGAAGCTGTAAATGTCCTTACTTCATTTCCCGTCAGATCGAATGTCTGTGTAAGGATGACATCGTCATTTTTCTTAAGATTAAAAGTAAGCCCGGTAAAACTATCCGTCGAACTGTTTTTAATTTCCCCCGTTATATTTATCTGCTCCCCGGGTTTGTATGCCTTCTTATCAAGACTGAATGATATCAGTATCGGAGAATCGCTGACATAAAAAGAATTAGACTCTCCGTTCATGAATTGCCCCAGGCTGTTATTAAGGGTTGAAACAGTATAATATTTTCCGGCAACCGTAATAATCCCGGTGTTATCCGCATATCCTGCGACAGAGGAGATACTCACAGTCTTTTTCGCCTGATAAATCATGCTTCCTATCTTGTTTAATTCATCAGAATTCCCGCCGTAAGGGGTAACATATCCTGAACTGAGTCCCTGATCCCATGAGGTTTGTTTTAAATAGACAGTTCCACTTGACCCGCTTATTCCGCCGCTGCTGCCGATACCGCCGTTAGCAGCTAATACTCCATAATGATTCCAATTGTTATAATATATCGCGACCCTGCCTCCCCCCCTCCGCCATAGCCGCTTCCACCGTCAGCCGAAATATTTCCGCTTCCGCATATATTTTTGGTTATTATATATACACTCCCTCCACTGGCTGAATTATTGTTTCCATTTACATTAATATTTCCTTCCAAATGCAAAACGCTGTTTACATTTAACTTTATCGCTCCGCCTCCGGCTCCACCTGTTGAACCAGTACCCCCTGAGCCTAGAGAAATCGGTTGCTCCGCGCTTCCATAAGCAGGTCCGCCGACAGCAGTATATAACGCACCTCCATTACCTCCATATCCCGCACCACCCCCTGAAGTTCCGTTATAAACTCCGCCTATCCCGGGACCTTGATTAACAGGGAAACCTTTACCTGTCGCGCTTATGCTACCGCCATATTCTATAAAAATATTTTCTGCTGTTAAATCAAATCCAAGTATACCCGCGGAATGCGTTAAAATACCCCCTGATAGAATCTTCAAGTCAGTAACGGACATATTTATATCCAGTATAAATGTACCCAAATTCCCAATGGTCAGAGTACTTGCGCTGAAAGCTCCGCCATGGTCATTAACTATGCCGTTTGCATTTACTTTAAATTCTTGCGTTACATTTAAAGTATTGCCAGTTTTAATATCCAGTTGCGCCTTATTTAAAACATTTATGTTATCAAAACTATATTGACCATCAACAAAAGGAGTGAGATTGCCCAAATTGTTATTGTTGTCTACCTTTAAATCCCCATTTGTCTGTATGCTTCCCTTCGTAAATATTGTTCCTGCTCCACCTAAATAATTCGTACCGCCATATCCGACCAACCCTCCGTACGCTTTTATGATTCCGGTAAAATTATTCTGATCATAATATATTGCTATCCTGCCTCCCCCTCCGCCGCCAAACTGTCCGGTTGCATCAGAGCCATTGGCACTTATCATTCCGCTCCCTTCCAACTGCGAAGCAATTATATATACTGAACCTCCGCTTCCTCCTGTTGATCCATAACCAGGCAATGATCCTTCTGATTTTATACTCCCGTCTATCCTTACTGTCCCTGTACTCCTTATTTTTATTGCTCCTCCGCCGGACCCTGCTTCACTGCCACCTCCAACTGCAAAGGCACCGCCTCCTGAACCAAAATCATACGGCTCTTTTATACTCCCATACACACTGCCTCCGGAAATACTCCCATAACTCATTCCTCCATTTCCGCCGTATCCTCCGCCACTTGCATATCCACCCACAACTACACCTTTTCCGGTCCCCTGATTTTTTGGATATCCTTTTCCAACTGCGTTTATACTGCCGCCATTATCTATAGTTATACTTCCGGCTGTTAAATCAAATCCAAGTATACCTGCAGAATGCGTTAAAATCCCCCCGGATAATATTTTAAATTCCGATAATGTAAGTTTTGAATCCAAATAGTACGTACCCAGGTTGCCTATGGTTAATTTATTGCAATTAATATTTGCTCCGCTTTGATACATTGTCCCGTTTGCATCTACTTTCATTTCCTGCGTCAAAATAACATTGCCGCTTGAATATCCCGTTCCACTTGCTTGTATATTAAAATTCCCAGCATTGATTGTATCTCCGGAAGAAATCTCCAATCTTCCCTTATTTAAAACATTTATGTTATCAAAACTATATTGACCATCAACAAAAGGAGTGAGATTACCCAAATTGTTATTGTTGTCTACCTTTAAATCTCCGTTTGTCTGTATGCTTCCCTTCGTAAATATTGTTCCTGCTCCACCTAAATAATTCGTACCGCCATATCCGACCAACCCTCCGTACGCTTTTATGATTCCGGTAAAATTATTCTGGATATAATATATTGCTATCCTGCCCCCGCCTCCTCCACCAAACTGTCCGGTCGCGGCGGATCCGCTCGCGCTTATTGCACCGCTGCCTTCCAACTGCGAAGCAATTATATATACTGAACCTCCGCTTCCTCCTGTTGATCCATATCCGGGCATAGATCCTTCCGAACTTATAATTCCATCTATCCTTACTATTCCTGTGCTCCTTATCTTTATCGCTCCGCCTCCGGACCCTGCTTCACTGCCACCTCCTGCAGCAAAGGCTCCTCCTCCTGAACCTAAATCATACGGATCTTTTATACTGCCATACGCACTGCCCCCGGGAATACTCCCATAACTCATTCCTCCATTGCCGCCATATCCTCCGCCACTTGCATATCCACCTACAATTACACCTTTTCCTGCCCCCTGGTTTTTTGGATATCCTTTTCCATTCGCGTTTATAATGCCTGACACATTAACAGATGTGCTAATTAATTCAAGTTTTCCGCTATCTGTAGTTCCATCATAAGCTTTCACATAAAGGGTACCTGTAATTTGTACGGAATTAATATATGTCTTGGCTCCAAATAAGGTATAACTTTCCCCTAAAGGAACAATCAAATCATTCGCATTATCCGTAATAGCTGACAGTCCCGGATTACAGAATAAAACTAAAAGCATTATCAAGTACAATGTCTTTTTCATATAGCTCCGTAAAAGTTATTAGCAAACAGTTCTAGTCAAAACTTGTAGTTGCTTGATTTACCAAGCGTTTCTGGCCTCATAAAATGAGGCAACTACAAAAAATATCTATAATGATGTATTCTGATAACTCAGTACGACTTGCTCGCACTGACAATCCAGACCTTATTATCTTCCACTGCGATAAACCTTACATTGGTATTACTTACTCCGTCCGTCGTTGTATAGCTCTTCCAAATATTTGCCGCTTTGTTTAATACCGATACGCCTTTATCCGTTCCTATCCAGATCTCGTCTTTTGTTTCTGTCACATAATAACAGACATTGGATATCAAGCCGTTCGCTGTAGTTAAGGCGCTCCAGGAACTCGTACTCTTGTCATATTTATTTATCCCATTCTTCGTTGCTATCCAAACATTACTGCTGTTCGCGTATATTGACTTTGCCCAGTTATCAAGTAATCCTTCACCGGTAGTATATTTTTCCCATGTGTTATTTATCTTGCTATACCTGTTTAAACCAAGAATCGTACCCACCCAGATGAAATTACCGTCAACTGAAACACTGTTTATCTGATCAAATGTCAGCCCGTCTTTAGAATACCATTTTGTGAATGTTTCGTTTAACTTATCCATCCTGTTTAACCCGTAAGACGACCCTATCCATAAATAATTCCCGTCATTAGCCAGACTTAGAATCGCATTAGCCGACAAGCCTTCGTTTGTTGTATACTTCTTCCATGTGCCGGAGGATTTTTCATACCTGAGTAATCCTGCCTTTGCAGCTCCAACCCATACATAATCTGAATCGACCGCTACGGTAAATACACATTTCTCTATTCCGGATACATACGGTACAGTTATCGTCTGATACTGCCCCGTTGCTTTATTATACTTCGCAATTTCTCCGTTGTCTTTCCCATACCATATCGTTGTTTTTTCCACCGCAATCGCTGTTATCCCGTTAAGTTCCGGATGCTTCACAATACTCTCGGCAGGCCTATATACTTTTGTTTCGAGTGTTGCATTCGTGATGCTTCCCTGCGGTATAACGGTCGTTGATACGGTTGCTGTATTTCCGTTTAAGTAATTTTTTTTATCCATAGTTACCGATATATTCGCGGTCAACCCCGTAACTGCCACGTACTGTTGTATGACAGTCTTTTTATTTGTCTTCTTATCCGTTATTATCCCGTTTACCACATACTGCCCGCCTGACATCTGAGAATTGGTAAGATCAAGATATGGTCTCTTTACCTCTCCCCATGCCAGTGTATCGCTTCCGGATGCTTGATTGATTACTACATCATTAAAATCTATAAGCTTTATAACATAATCATAAATAGTATTTGATCCGCCGATATTTTCGAGCTTTGCTGTAATCCTGCTTCCGTAACTATATGGACCATTACTTTCAATACTCCCTGATATATTCGGCGGTGCTACGGAAAAACTATAAATATAAGAAAGTGTATTCCCAAGTATCAGATCTATTCTTACTCCCTGCACGCCATAATTCGCAGAAAGCGGTATATTTATATTATACACCTTGCTGACTGTTTCCCCTTTATTAAGACTCATAGAATCTGTCCGACTAAATCCCATTGCCGGTGCTGTTACTGCTGCGCTTAAAGACATGTTAAACATGCCGGTATTTGTTAATTCCAGAATCGCAGCAGCATTTTCTCCCGACTTGTATGATAATTTATCAAATGAAAATTTCCTTGAAATACTACAAGGGATATTTACCGTGCTGTCTATTACACCGTCTTCCGTAATCGCAGAAACTGTCATAGTATAATTACCAAATTTCAATGCCGGAATATTAACAGAATAGGCAACCTCTGTTGATTGACCTATTCCCGCGCTAAAAGTTTTTGTTTCTGCAAATATAACAGATGAAAAAGGGTCCTTTAGTTCTGCTTTAATCTGACCATTATTAACGGCAGATTTGCCGATATTGTCCACTTTTACATTGACTAAGTTGGAACCTAAAGCAAAAGAATTGGGAAGGATTGTTGTAAGCTTGAGCTCTGCTTTTGGGACTTCTATATATACTGATGCTGTTCCAACTTTACTCCCGTTGCTTTCGATATCTACGGTGATGATATAGAAACCCTGTTTTGACGGAACAATGAAATTAAATGCTTCTGATGAAATACTATTTGCGGTTAAATTAGTCATCCTAGTCTCTTCGAATACTTTGCTGTTAATAGCATCAGTAACAACTACTTTTGAGCTTACTGCATAGTCAAGAGCCAAAAGATTCTTTAAATTTAATGTAATAATTGAAGTCTCTCCGGGCGCATACTCCGTTTTATCTACAGAAATAATCGTCTGAACCGATGCCGGATACATTTTGCCGGATATTGCAGGGCTGCCTATGCTGGAACCGTCCGTTGTATTATAAATCATGGCATTAAATGAATAAAAATCATTATTCTGGATATCCTGGATATTATGCATTATCACGGGTATGTTTAAAGTACTGTTCGCTTGAACTACAAATGTCCCGACATCCTGCCTGTCCGTATGAACCCAATCCCTCGCAACTTTTAGTGTTTGGTCGCTGCTCCCTTTATTCTGTATAGTTATTACAAATGTCACATCACTTCCGTCAATCAATACATCCGAAGGCGCAGTCACATTAAACGTCAAATCAGCCATTGGCTGGGCTAATTTTAAATATTGATTCAAAGGCGTTAAAGGATCCAAGGCATATTTTATAAGGGAGTTGACAAGTGTTTTTTCTTCATTGCTTAAGTTATACATATAATTTCCAAATTCGCTGTATAATGTCGTTGCGATTACTTTTCCATTCCCGTAAGGATACTCAATCATCGCCGGCTGCTGGTTTTTCTGTCTGCCTAAATATATCTTTGCGTTGTTAGGCCAGGCTGTGAAATATCCATCAACGGAAGCATCCATATATACTCTGGTCTGATCATTAAATATTGCGGACTCTTCATTTATATATACCGCATTGGCATGACAACTCTGGTCTTCCGCATAACCATAGCCTCTTACGGCTCCTCCGGGTAAGTCTGCAAATTGATAGCCATTTTGCTGGGTAAAGACTATGAGGGTGCCGCCAGCCTGGACATACAGGGCTATATTATCTTTTACGCTTTGAGAAAGTCCATTGTATCCACCGGAAGGTAATACCATAACGTGATTTGTTGTAACTAACAGCTCCGGTGGAAATTCAAGCATTAGTCCTAAACTATCGTAGCCAAGCTTATCTTGAAGCAAACGATACATTCGACCTGCCATACCGGTCAGAGGTATTACGAGAGGTACATTGCCATTGCTTGGCGGATTATCCAAGTTTGCCTGCTCAGGAGGCATTACGGATTCGTTGTCGTCAGGGTTTAACTGAACCATAAACAAACAAGCCACACCTTTAGTACTTATATGTACAACGAGACTTGCCAATTCAGCTCCATTTTTATTATATGCTGTTATTTTGAAATTTCCTAATCCGGTTACGAAGCTTGTAAATACATTATTAGACTTTTGCACAGGTGTCGTTGTCACTCCGGCACCTAATGTAGTTATTCCTATACTATACACTTCTGCTTTTAAAGCTTTTACAGCAGGCCATCCTGCCTGATTTGTCCCCGGGATATGGCACGGATTTAAACCGGTTAACCCTTTTACATTAAAATAACCACCCGCAGATACTCCACTATTTGTCGGGTCAAATGGAAACGGATCTTCCCAGTCATATAATTTATCACCATCTGAATCCAAAGGCTTTGGAGCACAGTTCGTATTATATGGATCATTTGGTGCACAGTCATAAATATCAGGTATTCCGTCACGATCAATATCTGGAAGTGACCTATAAGTTGAAAAATTAAATCCAAGGTATGGGATTATTTCATTCCCTGCCAAATCTTTTGATGTCGGAGAAATCGTTACTTTATATTGCTTATCATCCGCAAGTTGTCCCAATATAGCATATTTCACCGTGTTTCCAGTCCATTCAGGTAAACCAAAAACGACTCCGCTTATGCTGACAGAGACAGAAGTCCTGTCCATCTCTTTACTAAACGTTACACTTACCGTAGTAGGCGATGTTGTATGATTTCCCATTGGGAAACAATCGACTACTTCTGGCATTTTGGCGTTTTGTATTTTAAACTGGCGCAGTGTGTCGTCTGACCAATTCCCCGCCCTATCAACTGTTCTTGCAATCAATGTATGTTGCCCACTGGAAATATTGGAAATATCCCAATCATATTTATATTCAGAAAGCTCTATCGGTACTGTATCATTTTCGTATAAAAATACCGGGATGCCGTTTGAATCCTTGTAAGTATAAACTTTAGTAATTAAATGATCTGCATCCACTTGGTCAAGATAATATTCAACTTTAAATATTCCCGATCCATTAGCCCCATCAGTAGCCGTTGCTTTTATAGTATAAGTAGAAGACTGATTCTGATCTATAATCTCATTATCAATAGGAGCCGCAATTTGGACTACTGGTTTGCCCGACGATGTGTTTACCATTCTTTCAGAATCTAATTCTGGATGATATGGATTAGTTTGTTCACGCCACTGAGTATAAGGGAATAAAACCCATCCATTCAACTCATTATATGGCGAAGGATAATCTGTCAATAATTTAACATAAGAACCCTCTTTCGAATTCCAATTACTAAATAAATCTTCTCCTGAACGTACTAAATCTCGACCCTCACCGTTTGGTGTTGGCCCTTCGCTGCCTCCCACTTGCGCTTCTTCATATGAACGCTCTACTATTCCTATACAAGTATAACATTCTTCCCCATTTAAGGTATTATAACCTTTTTGTTCCTCAAGAGATGGCTTAAACACTATCAGCATTTTTTCATATGGTACTGCATACAAGCAACCTATTTTTGAATTTGCAAAAGAAATTATCTTTCGTCTCTGTTCTTTTGTAACAGATCCCATATTTAAATATTTTTCATATACAGATAAATCTCTTTTTTCGCGTTTTACCTTCTGCCCAATTCCCGGAGCATGGATTATATAATCATTTCCATCCTCATCTGTTCCAAAATAAATCATTGCATGCCCAATATAACCAGGCACACCCGTTCTATAACTAAATGTATATTGATTTTGTCCACCACCCCACATCTGACGAAGAGAAGAATATGCAACATCTCCTACTTCCTTAGATTCTAATAAGCCAGATAATGATAAAAACAAAATAAGCGCTAAAATTGATACTACTTTCTTTCTCATATTGCTTTACTTCTCCTTACCTGAATCCGCTAAGTAGCCGATAATTCTCTCATAAAATTGTTTAATTTCTAAGTCCTTTTCTTTACTTAACAACCCGCGTAATTCTTTTATTAATAGAGCATTTTTTTTGTTAATGTCACGTCTCAAACAAGACAATGCGGCTTCTTTAATCTCTGGATACTTGGTTTTTTCCAATATTTTAATTAATAAATTATTACTTTCTTTTTCGTTTATGTGCCAATATACAGATATCAATTTTTCCCGCAAAGCTACTACTTCATTTTCTTTAAATATTATTTCTTCAAGCCGCTTATTTATTTTTTTATCCATTCCGATCAAATAGCCTTCTTCAAACATTGTAGGATTAATAATCAAAGGTTGAGGATTGTCTTTTATTCTAATTTTCATGCCCTCTATAATATCATTAAATATTTTATTGTCATCTTCCGAAGGCTCTTTCCTTTTTTGAATTATTTTTTTTGCAATATCCATATAACCATTTTCCGCTAAAAAACCCGAACTAATTATCCTTACCATATAATATTCGTCATTCAAAGAGTCCATAATAAACTTATCTTCTTCGGGGTTTTTCTTTTGATCAAAAATCATCTCGGCATAAATACTTATTACTTGTAATCGTAATTTTCTATTTTTTGTGGTAGCAGATTTACGCAAGGGATCCAGGGCTTTGTCACCTAATGCCTTCAATTCTTCTCGTCCTTCTTTTATAATTTTTTCATCTTGCGACGCTAATTTATCGATAGAATCATTGAGAGGTATCTTAGCATTAATGTCTTTATCCCTAGCAGTATCTTCAGCAGCACTACATCCGCATCCAAACACCAGCAACATAAAAACTGCTATTATATTTTTCATCCTGAACTCTCCCTTAATATTTATTTTATCTCACCGCACCGGAAATAAACTTCCAATATTTCACGCCGAGCAAGGAGCATACTTCTCCTCTGAATTCGTTTACATCAGATTCCTTGCTGGCTTTTCCGCCCTAAAGCCTGGCGGACTGCCCACCCTAAAACCGGCGGACAGGATTAGCACAAGATCTTTAATGAAAAACCAAATCCACAGGGTAAATCTGCTTTTCAGCTCTTTCATGAAACAAAACCCCGTTTGTCAATAAACACCCCCAGATTAAATTATTGTCTTAATTATAACAAAGAAATTTATATCCGTCCATCTGTTTTTTGACTGATTTTTACATCAAAATCAACTCATAGTGCTGTTCGCCTGAACCACAAATGTTCCGACTACCTGCCTGTCCGTATGAACCCAATCCCTTTCCACTTTCAGTGTCTTATCACTACTTCCTATCTAACGAGTCGAGTAGAACGGTGACGTAGTGATTACAGGCTCTTCTTGGCTGTATCCGTCGTTTCCAACTTCGTGCCCGTTTAGATTTGCCATA
>MFGV01000081.1 GCA_001778375.1 Candidatus Firestonebacteria bacterium RIFOXYD2_FULL_39_29 | reverse complement strand
TCAGCGCTTCCAAAACTGCTTCCATCATCGCTAAACCTCATCTGTGTTACTCCGCTTGCGTCTGAGGCGGACAATGTTAACGTAACTAAATTCGTACTTGTATACACCGCGCTGTTATTTATATTTATACTTCCTGTCGGCGGCGTTATATCTCCCGCTGCCACCGTTCCTGATGCTTTATTTGTGCTTCCATTATTCACTATTGTATTTCCTGCCGCATCCTGCACATTCGTTACTGTAACTGTAAACGTATTACCTGAAGTCAGGCTCAAACTCCCTATCGATACAACTTTATTCGTATAACTTATCGTAGCACTGCTTAGATTTCTAGCTCCTGTCCCTGTCGGAGATTCTAAAGAATAATTTCCCTTATTCGTTGCCGTTGCTGCGCTTACATCCTCGCTAAATGTTATATTTATCAATGTTGTATTTGCTACTGCGGTAACTACTGTCGGCGCTGTGGTATCTGCTATTACTGTATATTTTACCGTACTCGTACTTGCACCTCCGCCGTTTGTTACCTGTAGATCATAACTTCCTGCACTTATTCCTGAGTTTACTACAATATTATTTATTACAGTATCGCTTACCACAGAGTATCCTGCAGGTATCGTTACCGTTGTAGCTCCGTTTAACTTTATCTGGCTTACATTATTACTTCCTAATCCTCCAAAGAATCCTGTTCCGGTTATGCTTATTGTATTATTTACATAATTATACCCGTTTGAAGGGGTAACAGTTGTCACCGTGGGTATAGGCGAGGTCACTGTAAATGCTTTTCCCAAGCTGTCTCCTCCAATCGTGGTTACTATTATATTATAGCTTCCGATCGCCATACCTGCGGTTACAGGGATATTAATTATACTGCTGTCGCTTACCACTGAATATCCGACTATATTTGCCACAGGGCTGGTGGTTATCCTAATCCCCGTTACTTTATTACTTCCTGTTGCACCGTAAAATCCATTTCCGGCTATTGCCAAGGTTACAGCATTGTTGTATTCCACAGTTGCAGGGGTTACTGTATCTATCACAGGGCTTGGCGCCAGTTCTGTTCCCTCATACCTGACTGTACTTGTACTGTTTGTGCCTCCCACTGTCGTTACTAATACATCATACGTCCCTTTTGTTATTCCTCCATTTACTACAACATTATTTATTGCCGTATCGCTTACTACTGAATATCCAGGGTTTATCGTTACTATACTGGTTCCGCTCAATTTTATCTGAGTTACATTATTACTACCCACTCCTCCGAAGAATCCTGAACCAACCAGTCTTATTGTGTTTGTAATATGTTTATATCCGCTGCTTGGTATTACGTTTGTTACTGTAGGCAACGCTGCAGTTATCGTAACCGCTTTTCCTCCGCTGTCTCCTCCCCCTGTTTTTACTATTAAACTATAGCTGCCTACATTTATACTTGACGGGATGATCACATTCGTTATACTGCTGTCGCTTACCACTGTGTATCCTGTTGTTATATTCGTAACAGGACTGCTGGTTATTCTTATTCCTGTCAAATTATTACTGTCTGTACCTCCGAAGAACCCTGCGCCGGTTACTGCTATCGTCACTGCTTTTCCGTACTCCGCGCTGCTTCCGCTTAATGTTGTTATCGTCGGCGCTGTTGTGGTTACCAGTAGTTTCATATCCGACACGGAGTTACTCCCTCCGAGTGTTGTCGTTATTATGACATCATACGTTCCGGATTTTACTTTAGAAAGAACTACTGCGCTGTTTATTACACTATCGCTTACACAGCTCCAACCGCTTAACACTGTCTCGGCTGATTCCTTAATCTTTACACTGCTTACCACGGAACTACTTCCTCCTCCGTAATAATTCAACCCGGTTATCGTTAAAGTGACTGAAGCAGAATTAGAAACTGTGTTTGGCGCTACGGTTATTACCCTCGGCATACTGTCCGACAAATTAACGGTCCCGCTTGTACCTTGTTTATTATTTCCATCTGTTGCTTTTATTTTTACTCCGTTTTCCACTTTGCTGTACGTCTCAGTTATTGTTGCAACTCCGTCAGTTAACCTTACTGTTGTTACTCCCAAGGTGCCTGTTCCCGTTACTACTGTCAGATTTATCATTGAACCGCATTTTACTGTATTTCCTCCGAGATCTTTTGCTGTTACCGTTATTGCAAATCCGTTTCTGTCTCCTGCGGTTGGAACACTTACTATGTAGGAATTAACCGCCCCCGTTGCCGTTACATTTGCTGTTCCTACTATTGTACTACAGGTTGCCGTCACTGTTATTGTCGCTGCACTTGCCGGAGTTGTCAGCATTGCGCTGAATTTCCCGTCTGGATCACTTATCACGGCATTTGTACTTAATGTTCCCACTGTAGAAGTAAAGCTTATTGTTTTGTTGATTACCCCTTTTTCATCTATATCTTTTATTCTCCCGCTTACCATCACAGTCTGAGGAGCTATACAATTTGCCGGAGATATGACCACGTCCATACTACTCGCTTCTTTTGTGAATATTATCGCATCGCTTAAACTTGTTTTTCCGCCGCCTTCCACTTTTATTTTTATACTTTCCGCCGCCGTATAAGTCAGATTTGTTAAGCTCACACTGCTGTCTATATTATTTACAATTGTTAAAGTTGTCATGTTTAAAGTACCGGCGCCTAAAATTGTCACATTTGAAGTCAATACCGCGCTAATTGTCACAGCAACAGTACCCGTTAATACTGCAGACCCGCCGTTTAAATCCAATGCCTTAATTTTTAAATTAAACGGTTGATTAATTAATCCGTTTGTTATTGAGGGTTCTATTCCATAACTTTCTATAGTAGTTTTTGCCGTGGACACCTTTAAAATATCTAATAATCCAAGCGTATCACAACTTATTCTTATTAAATACTCATCATTTGGATCATTTGTAGCGCTTAGCATACAACTTGATTCGCCATTATTATCCGTGATTACCGCCGCAGTACCGGAAGATAAAGAACCTGTTGAGCTAACCATAACAAACTTTACCGATTCTCCCGCTAACGGATTCCCACCGGAACTTATTTTTGCTATAATTTTAGTATTTGCTGCGGGTTTTACGCTTACAGGTTCTGACCTCAGATAAAATACATAAGGATTTCCGGACACTCCCAATATGTTGGCAATATCAGAAGTGAATCCTGCGGCAGTAATTGTTATTGCATTTTGTCCGATGCTTGGATAATAATTTGTATTGTACTGCGCTGCTGCAGTGTTTTCCAAACTCGGTATTTTTCCATAAGCATTTGTAACATTTGTTATGCTCGCTATAGGCAGCCAACTATTGCCGGCATATTTAAAGTTTCCTCCTGTTGCGTTAAAAACAACGGTAATTCCGTTTACTCCCACACTTTCTCCTATATTATTTACAACTTGAACAAATATATCCTTATTTGAACCAATAATAGTCAGTGTTGTATATGCCATAACTGCAGGCGCACTGATTTTTATTTTACAGCCTATCAGACTATTTATGCTTTTTATCACTACATCTTTAGTAATTCCTCCGCAGGATATTCTTATTGTATTATCGCCCGCGGCGTTTACTCCTGTTAAAGTTGTTTTTACAATTCCGGAATCGTCTGTTACGCCATTTGAACTTGTCAAACTCCCTGTTCCGGTTATCAAGCTAAACCCTACGGACGCGCCCCTGACAGTATATCCCAAACTATCTTTAGCAGTCACCGATATATCGGAATTTCCGGAATTAATCAATAGATTTGGAACGCTCACATTCACATCCAAACCGATGACATTTACCACTTTTAAATTAACTGTTGCTGATTTACTCCCCGAAACCGCTCTTATTGTTACATTACCCGTACTGCTTCCTGCGGTAAAAGCCACACTTGCTTTCCCGGAAGCGTCTGTTACAACCTGAGAGGCACCTAAAGAACCGCCTATACCTGATAAAATTGAAAGATCAAGAATAGTCCCCGTGTTGTCAGTACAATTGCCATCGCTGGTGGCAGAATTGTAGTCAATAGATTTTCCTGAAGAACTCATTATGTTAGCAGTAATAGTTATACAGGTTCCCGCACTAATAACCGAATTATTTGCAGTGAGCCCGATATCTCCTTGAATTATTTGTATATTTCCTTGTGCGGTCATTCCCAAATAATTCATAGTCACCACATTTGGGATAAATTGAGAACTCAATAATAAGCTATTCCCGGCATACCCATTAGCATCCGTAAGAACCGAATTTATATTTAACACGGAGTCACCTGTAACTGAAAAATTAATAGTAGCATTCGAGACACCTGTCCATGTATTATCAAACAACTGAGGAGATATCTGAAAATTTGTTCCCGCTAGTCCTATAGAATTTTTACAAACATAAAAATAATTACCGATTTTTCTTAAAGTTACATCATAAGAGGATATACCGCTGCAGGTCAACCGCAACACACTATCAGCCCCTGCTGTTAAACCGCTAATCATTAATTTCAAAACACCTTCGCTGTTTGTTATATATGATGTCTTACCGGCATACTGAGTACCCTCCCTCAAAGGGTTGCAACTCTTAATTGTGCCAGTACCGCTAACGATAGAATATCCTATAACCCCGTATGGTATTGCATTATTTAGACTGTCTTTCAATGTTATAAACACCGCGCAATTTATATATTGGTTCTGATTAAACATAGCCGGATTTGAGGGAACCGACATAATATTCGGAGTCAATCCTTCAATTGTTACATTTGTACTGGAGGTGCCGCTAGATAATGTTACGATGCAAACTCCTGCAACGGCTGTAAATGTATTTTTCACTATTCCGTTACTATCACTCGTTTGGGTTACATTTGCTAAAGTTCCTTTATCTTTTGTATAAGTTACTGTGGTGCTTCCCACTGCATTTCCTGCATTATCTTTTACATATGTCACCATTTGAACCGGTGTTCCTGTTTTTACTTTAGACGGACAATGAAAAAATATTATATTATCCCCGTAAGTCGTTGTATCATAAGGATAAACTAAATCCGTATCATAAACAGAAGGAATACTGCTTTTTACGCTTATTGTCCCGCTGTATCCTTCTATGTTATTACTATTTTTTACCTTTACCTTTATTGACTCAGCCTTGCTATAGGTCTCATTTGTAATTGTCGCACTCCCTGAAGATAAAGTAACTGCCAATACACTTAAAGTTCCCAAACCAAAGCTTGACGGGTTATCCGGCTTTACCGTTTCAAGATTTACTGACTCATTTGACAATATAAGATTTTCATATTTATCCTTGGCAGTTATGATAACGGTAAAATTACTCCCCACATTTGCCGTAAGAGGTGTTAATACATCATAATGATCTAAATCACCTGTTACTGTTGTTATATTTGCTGTCGTAGATACAGTTGTATCCGCCGTTTCTGCTTTTATTGTACTCACTCCCAAAACGGTATTTCCGATGTACATAAATGTTGCTTTTCCTGTCTCATCGGTTATAATGGAATTTGCGGATAAACTCCCGGCTCCGCTTATTATAGTTATATTTAGATTTACTCCTGCCACTCCCTGATCACCGGCATCTTTTACATATATATTTACATCCGTTTTTGCCCCGGACTTTACTGTTGTCACCTCAGGCGCTAAGTTTATTGAAGCAATTGCATTTGCTTTTATATATACTCTTGATTTTTCTAATGTCCCTGTTGACAATTCAACTATACTTATTATATTGTCCGGTACTGTTATCGTTGTTTTTGCTTCTCCATTCCCGTCTGTTGTTGCTGTATTTGAACTTAACACCCCATTTCCCTGTATTAAACTAAATGTCACCAGTGTTCCTGATGTTATTACCGCGTTTCCATATATATCCAGCACTTTTCCTGTTATTGTTATATTTTCTCCTATCGTTGCCGCCTGTTTATTTAACTCCCCTGTTATTTTCCATTTTTTATTGGCATTTCCCAAGACACTGATTAAATTACTTATCCCGGTCTTTCCTCCGGCATCTTCCACTTTTATCTTTATTCCTGTTGTTTCCACCTTATTATATGCTTCTTCGATTATCTTCACACCACTTGTCAGAGATCCCAAAGCCGAATATATTCCCGTCAGCACAGTATTTGGATCATCTCCTTTTACTGCTTTTATTGTGAAATTTTTATCAGTTGTTGTAATTGGAAGAACAACTGTTTCTCCTGCATTGCTATACGAGGTAATCGTTGCATTGAATATTTCTCCGGCAACTATACTCGCAGGACATTCTACCTTATAATGATCGGGATACACTCCCGATACATCTACATATACCGTAAGTGGTGTCGCTCCTGTTTTTACCGCCATTACTCTATTATTTCCTGCGCCGGAACCTGTTGTTAATGCTGTGGAATGTGCGGTATTAATTGAACTTAAAGCGCTTAAACTCCCGCCCCCTGCCGTAACAGTATAATTTACTATACTTCCCCAAACAAAATCTGCCCTCTTTCCGCTTGCATCTTTTCCATATACAGTTACACTGCTTCTATCTCCCGGAAATACATACGGGTTAGCTGCTACTCCTTCCAATGATACGATTGAACCGGAATTGCCTGTTGTTGTAAAAGTCAACGTCGGATACCTTATTCCTCCGGAACTATTTACCTTGCCATCAACTGTTCTGGATATTACTCTATAACCATAAATTCTAAAGGTTAAACCTGTAAGAGTTACCGAGTGGCTTGTCACAGAAGTGCTGTCTAACGGGGAAGCGTTGACACTCTCTAATCTTGAAACATCCGTATAAGTAAAAGCAGTATAACCTGCGCCGGCATAACCTGCGTACTCCACCTGAGAATCTGACAAAACATCCGTTGTCCATTTAATCACAGCGCTGTTACTTGTTATACTTGAGGTTGTTACGGCAGAGATTATGGGGCCTCCTCTTGTTACCTCATACTCATCTGTATATAGACTATCAGTTCCCAAAGCATTTCGCTGACATAATTTATATCTATAGGTTATTCCTGCCGCCGCCGTTGTATCTTTCCAGGTGAAATAATTAGATGTCGCCGTTGTAAACGAATAAACCAGCTGCCAGTCTCCGGAGGGAAGCGCTTTGCGGAAAGCATACACCCCCTTTGGATAATTCCAATTATAATCTATAAGCTCTTTTGTAATTGCCTCTCCGCTTATATTTATCCCATCCGATACCGCCGTACAATATTTAAAATACGGAGTCGGGGTAATTGTTTTTATCCTGAAAATATTACCGATATCCGGTTCTATAATCTTCCCGCTGCTTATTATTTTTATACTTGTTTCTCCGTCTTTGTACTCTTTTCCGTTATCTTTTACTACATCGTAATATCCTTTGTATAACAGTCCCGTACTGTCTAATTTTTCTGTTTGACCTCCGGTAAAATCCAATTCACCGGGCTGATCTATACTAAAAGACGGACAGACCCCGTCTGCATTAAATATTTTAAAATACATTCTATTATCTTTTGCATAATTATATTTGGGAAAAGGAGTAGACGATGTCATATAATACGCAACTTCCTGAGTTAAATCTTTATCCGAATAATATTTTACCAAAGCAGTTTCGGGAAGACCTATATAACCATACTTTACATACGGATGCGTATAATCCGTCCCGCCGGTCATAATATATTTTGTTTTTACAACACTCCTGCCGCTTCCCTGATCTATACTGCTTGCCAACTCTCCGTTATAAAATATATATGTGTTTGAGGAGGGCATTAAATATTCAAACCGGCAATTATCAAACAGTTCTGTCGTATGATTTTCAATCTTTAACAAATTTACTTTGCTTCTTCCGTCATTTGCATTAGTGCTGTCAGAATACGGAGTTAAGCTGTATTGAATCGGAGGCTGGAGTGTTCCGGAAGAATATAACGCCAAAGCATTATATGTATTTACCTTATTATCCATAACTTTGACCACTCTATAATAACCGCTGGCTCCGCTTACACAACTGTTTGTTTTTAAATAATTTGTCGGAATAACCCCTGCCTTGGTACTGTTATTACTCCCATAACTTAAGGCAGCGCTTACACCAAATTCATCGCAAATTGACGGTAATTGATTTGCATTGTCTTTGTAATAAAAAACTGTTTTCATGTCATAACTTCCCTGCAGTTCTTGCCTTACATATGACATTTGAGCCGTACCAATCTTCCCGTTATCATCCGTTGTATCAATCCCTAAATATTTATGATTTCCATAATTAAAACTAAAATACCTTGACCCAATATTTCTTTCATAAGATTTATGAGTCTCAGAATCTACACCGCCGTTACAATCAGATTCTCCGGGCACCGGATACACAGGAATATCATAACTCTGAAGCGCCGCGGTCAAGGCTTGAAAATTATTATCACTCCCGGATCCAACCAAATTACCGCTGATTATTACAAACTCCGGATTAATTAATTTTAATTGGTTTAACATGACCGTTAAATCATAATTTGATGTCGAGTAGGTTGGCGCGGTTATATGGATGTAATAATAACTTGTCTTTATATCTTTTAGCACTTTTACTGAATTTACTTTGGTTTCATTACCGCTATTGTTACTGACATACAAATCATACATATCTTCTTGCGTGTCAGAGGGAACCACTGCTGTCAATTCCCAAATAGCTTTAGTGACATTATACCCGGCGGTTATTGACAAATTGACCGTCGTATTATATTTTTTAAGGCTTGCCGACCAGCCGGAATCAGAAGGGACTCCTTTACATTCTATTACAAAACTATTACCGCTTTTTACAATGGAAGGAAATGTGTTTTTTGGCTTCTGAATTAATTCTGTATTAACCGTATCTGCTTCAAAAACATAAACATAGCCGTACTCTCCGGTCGTTATAAGTTTTTTATCCGCTATTATTACAGGTCCAAATCCCACTTTATCCGGATTTTCCCATCTCCACAATAACTCTCCGGTATATCTGTTGCAGCAATACAAAACTCCGGCAGATGAAGGAATGACAAGATTATAACCTAAACGACAGCCAAAATAGATTACATCATCTGATATCGCAGCTCCCTGACGGTACGAAAATGGAAAATCTGCCGCAAATTTCCAGATCAATGCTCCTGTAGTTGAATTTAGCGCATAAAAATTCCCATCCAACCCTCCAAAATACACAATACCATCGCTTACTATCGGCGGAGTTGTAGGATAGTTCGTATAACCATTAGCGGTTCCCATTAGAATACTGTCAGAAAATTTATAAGTCCACACCGCATCCCCTGTCTTTGCGTCCAAACAATACATCATGCCTTTGCAATTAACAGCAGGATTCAAGGTATAACTGCCAATTCCCTCGGTACCTCCTGTATATATTTTTCCATTTTCATACGCGACAGAACTTATATACTGCAAAGGTTTTCCTACTGACCATTTGCTTAAACCGGTTTCAGGATTCATAGCGTGAATATGTCCGTTCCACGAAATATACAAGGTGTTCTCAGCCATGCATGGGGTAGAAAGGTCGCCTTGCGTTGTTTTCTCCAATGGATATGTAGTATCATACTCAAAGCTATTGCATCTCTTCCATTTCGTATCACCATATAACGGATAAGGATAAACACTTTTTATTACAAAGCCGCCGACTGTTTCTGATGAATAAAACGCATAAAAATACCCGTTATAATAAATACCTCCGCCTGCTCCCGCGTTCATATCACTCCACATCCGTGTCGTAGCTCCATTTCTTACATCGCATTGGAAAATACCGCCATGCCCTCCGCCTTGAAATACATAATCTTTATTTTCTCCGCCTATAGCCGGATAATAATCACAGGCCTGAAACAATCCAACATAGCCAAATTGCCAAAGTTTCTTTAAACTGTTTAAAGCATATGCAATGTGATCTCCTAAAAGCCAATGCACATTTAATTGCCCGCCCGAAGAAACAGGTAATCCAAGTCTTATACCATTTCCCTTATATGACTCCAAAAGCCTGCTTTTAAGCTTAAGCGGAGGTTTGACGATATCACTGCTTTTCCCGCTATGCACTACATCATGCCCTTCAGTCAACCAATCGTCCGAGTAACAAAGCAAAGGAAGCAATGACAGAAAAAGAAGTAAAAGAAGTGAGGAAAAAGAGGACATGAATAATGATTTTATTGATTTATCAAGTTGTACAATTGTTTTCATAATATATTTTTCCTTTTCTTTCTTCTCTTTCCGCTACAAAGCTTTGGCGGACCCGCCCTTAGGCGAGGTCTTTTATCTTCTATACTTGCTGTTTCTGCTGCTTTTACTTCTCTTACTTCCTTTGCTTTGTTTCGTTTCTTCTCCAAACTTCACAGAAAGCGACACTCTATGCGCGCTTCCTAAATCACCAAATAGACTGAAGTTGTAATCCAGGCTACAGATCATTCTATCCAAATTCTGTTTCACTCCGGCTCCTACGTTTACATTGTTTACGTCATAGCCTATTCCGTAACTTCCGCGGACGCTTACAAAATTGTCATAGCAATACTCCGCGCCGATACTTTCTACGGTTTTTGAACTTGCAAGTATATAGCTCCCGCCTAATGCTACTGTCAGATCGTCATCGCTCATTATTGAAAGTTTGGCGGATAAGCCTAACCTTGCAAGCATCGGAGAGACATCTGTTCCTACATTGCCCTCTATATTGCTTAGAGATGCTCCTATTCCTACTCCCTCTATTCTATATAATACTCCTACATCTCCCATTATTCCGCTTACACTGCTTCCGTCTATATCCTCTGACGCATATTTCAAACCGGCTCCAACATTTAAACTTTCTCCTAATTTATATCCAATCGAAAGACCGCCTGCTATATTATTCGGAGTGAAAGCTCCTGCTGTTCCGGAATATACTCCTGTGTTGTCCTCTGTTGTTTTGGTTATGCTCCCATAGTTAAGATAAATTACATACGCTCCGAGAGTCATATTTTTTCCGGCAGGGATTACACCTGATGCGTACTCATAACTGGTTTCACCTATGTATGCCAAATGCATGAGGGATATCTCAGGAGTTGTTAATTTTGCCAGACCTGCGGGGTTATAAAACGAAGCATTTGAATCATCGGCTAAACCTACATAACCGTCTCCAATACTTGCTACTCTTGCGGAAGGTTTGATCTTCAGGAATTGCAGGCTCTCTGTGCCGATACCGGCTAGAAGAGGGATTGATAGGAATGTAATCAGGAAAAAGCAGAAAAGCATCAGTGTAGTTGCCTGATTTATCAGGCATTGACAGGCTCGATGCTTGTGCCCGCCAATCTTTATGGAGGGAATCGAGCAACTACAAGATCTCGAATTATTTTTATTTAGCTTGCATTTACAGCACCAAGCACGCATCGTTCCTCCTAATAACTCAAGGTCCGGCACCTGTTTTTCACACCGACCTTTGAACCTGGCATTCATTACAACTTAAACCAGATCCAAAATTACATGTTCTTTCCAGATTGGTGCCGGATCGGCAGTTCAGCCTCCGTCACATGATTTTCTCAAATGTTTTCGCTCTGAGTACAAACTCTTCTACCCAATATCGCTCGCGTTACTCAGAACATTCTTTGAAGCATGTGCCGGACTGGAACTTTGCGTCTCTTGATTGCTCAAGATTTGCCCTTTCGGTTTCTTTATGCTTAATTATACAGCGCAAACAACGTATTGTCACTATAGCAAAATACTTTTCAATTTCGAGGCTGGGGATACAATATTCTTATACATAAGGAAAGTGCTGTCTTTGAAAAACAAAAATATCCGATGATCATTATTCCACAAACAAGAAAATTCAAAATCCTGCTCATAGCATCCTCCCCATTACTTTACTGAATTATGCATCCAAGACAGCAATTTGTCAATATGAGAAAATACGCTATTATTGACTTTCAGGGTTATTTATTGCACTATATACTTCATAGGCGGGTTATTTTAATCTATATTTGGTAGGAGTTAATTTTGTATATTTCTTAAACAATCTGCAGAAATAAGCAGCATCAGAATACCCGATTTTTCCTGTTATTTCACTGACATTATATCTGACATCCCTTAAAAGCTCTTTTGCTTTTTCCAATCTTAATCTGGTGATATAATCGAAGACGGTCATCCCGACCTCCCATTTAAATACTTTTTCTATATGATGCGGACTTAGCCCTATTTTTCCGGAAATAGTTTTTAAAGATATTTTTTTATCATAGTTATTTATCAGATACTCTTCTATGTTCTTTGCCACACCGTAATACATCTTATGTCTTTTTATTATAATATTTATTTCATCTGATAAAATCTTTAAAGTAATTTCCGGATTCTTTTGACTCTTTAATATCTGATATACTCTCTCTCGAATTACATTTTCTATTATATTATAATGCTTTATCTCCGCATACGGATTTCTTAAATCTTTCAATATGCTTTTCGCATGAATATTATAAGGTCTCTTATTTAATATTTCCTTATCAGCCCATAACGATATTTCAGGGGTAAAAGGATACCCCCATTTTATATTTAATTCTTTTGACACTTGATTACTCGCAAAATATTTTACAAGTTTAATAGCCGAATTAACATCCTTTGTATTTTTAGGAATACAATATCCCACACCATCTGTTACGGAATATGATTTATTGCCTTTTTGTACTACAGGTAAAGCCGCGATACCTACCTTTTCCCTTGGAAAACAACAGGGCTCCCAATCTATATATTCAAGGATTTCCGAAGAATATATTAAAAACACAGTTTTTCCTTTTTTAAATTTTTTTAAGCATTCTGAATGTCCATGATGCACTTTTTCTTCCGGTACTTTGTATTTATTTATTAGTTTTTGCATTAATTTTACTGCTGACAACGCTTTACCGGTGTTTAGATTTGCTTTTCCTTGATTATCATATATATTTGCTCCGTTACTCCATAGCAATTCAAGAAACATTCCCGGTAATTCTCGCACATTTCCCCAAAAAAATGAAACCGGCGAAAGTTCCAAATCTTTTTCTCGATCCTTAATATACTCGCCAGTTTGCATTACCTCATCCCAGGTTTCCGGTACCTTTAACTTATATTTATCAAGCAGGTCTTTCCTGTAAATCAA
The DNA here is from genome assembly GCA_001778375.1 of Candidatus Firestonebacteria bacterium RIFOXYD2_FULL_39_29. Classification (NCBI taxonomy): domain Bacteria; phylum Candidatus Firestoneibacteriota; species Candidatus Firestonebacteria bacterium RIFOXYD2_FULL_39_29. Next base: position 17,504 of record MFGV01000081.1, on the reverse strand, counting down.
ATTTCTTGAATTGACTATTAAAGGAACACCATATATTTTACCTTCGAAAGAACAAATATCTACGGCATCTTTTAAATAGATATTTTTGTCGACATGCCCATCCAAGCTGGTCAATAATCCTTCTTTTGCTAAATTATAAATATTGTTATAGCTCGCAGCAAGAACCCCTAAATGAGTAGAAGTAATCTTCGTAACTCCTTTAATTAAATCTATCCCTGAATCTATCAAATATTTCTGCTCAAAAGGTTCTATTTCATTGCTTTTATTTACAACTACAGATGGATTGTCTTTTCTAAAACCATCAAGTATTTTGCTCACTTCATTATCCACAGGATCCAGATACCAGATATGATAATTTACTTCAGAAGGCTTTAAAATATCATTACAATATTTTTTTTCATTCTCGTCTTCTATCGCAATGGTTTTAATTTTCAACCCGTTTTTTCCAACTTTTATTTCTCTTACATTTGTATCATGAAAAGTACCTTTTGCTTTTAATATAGTTATCAATCTTGATACTTTATTATTTTTTTTCACTTGCTGTAAAACTAATATACTATTTACCGCAGACAAAACAGATGATTCGCCCAAACCAAAATATTTATCCGTCTCAGAAGCTCCCGTAGTAATAATCGAAGAAACTTCCTCTTTCTTAATTATTTTTAAAATATGTTCAGTTACCTTTTTTATGTTTCCTCCGGTAACCTTTGGAAACCCGTCTATTGCTATTCTGCCTGTTTTATTTTCTTTTAATATTTTTGCTAACCTGGGAATCAAAACCCCGAGATTATTTATCTTTACAGAAAAAAACAGGAAATCCTTATTTTTAAGATATTGTCCCCAATCCGTATTTAAGATGTCGTAATATTTCAGAATCTCTTCGGTATCTTCCGTCAAAGAAACATATATACACTTTTCTTTCCGTTTAAGCCCTTCTTTTATGAACTGAAGTGAGAATAAAGTTTTCCCCGTACCGGATTGCCCTGAAATAAGAGCAGTCTCCCCTTTTATCATCCCCCCATAAAACATCTCATCCAATCCCTGGATTCCTGATTTAATTCTTTTTAATTTATTTTCTTTCATAGCGTTTAAGTATAGCAAAAACAATTAACTTATTGAAGAGATTATTTAAATTTTCATCTATATCAGGCAGGTTAGACCTATCTTAACAATTTTCTGTAATATTCCTCAATATCATCCCTGTATTTTTTGGGTTTTTCGTCTTTCATTGAGTCCATAATATCTTCCCTGAACTCTTTTGGAGGTTTGTACTCTTTTTTCCCGGGGAGCTTGTGATAGCGGGTAGATCTGCCGTTTAAACCTTTGCTTCCGCTGCTTTTACCACCGCTGCTTAAAAGCATAGGTCCTCCGCCACCCCCCTGCTCTTGTATAAGATCTTCCATCTTACTTTTCATGGATTCAAGACGGTTCAGAGCCTCTTGCTCTTCAGGCATTGCAGAGAAACCGTCCCCTTCTTCAAGGCTATTAGAAGCATTTTTCATGGAGTCCCCGGCTTTTGATGCATTTTCGTCAAAAATTGACGAGGGAAATCCTTCTTTTGCCGCTTTTTCAATCTCTTTTTTTAATTTATCCAATTCTGAGATATTTACATCCTGTTTTTCTTTTATTTTGCTTGTCCTATTCTTACCGTCATTTTCCTTTGCTTTTGAAGAGGTGCTCTTTTTTCTATCCTTCTGTAATAACTCCAGAATTTCTTTTTCAATATCCCCGGATTTTTTTATTTTTTCAGATGAAAAAGTAATTAAATCAATGTTTTCTTTATTTTCCCCCTTAAGCCGCTCATTATCTTTATCCTTCTGCTTTTCAAATGCCAAGGATTTCTGTTGAAGGAAATTATTAACCTGCCTTTGAATCTCATTAACAGCATTAACATTATTTATTACCAGTACCAGATCAGAAGGAGCATCATAAAATACACCATTTTTAAACTTCTCCAGGATTTCCTTCATACTATTGCCAGGTGCTTTTACAGAAAGCATTATATTATTAAAAACCTGCTTATTTTCCAGTATTGCCGCCGCCGAAGCTGAAGCATCTACAGCTTCCTGTTGTTTTTTTATAATCAAGTTTATAGTTTCCTCCTGGTCTTTAAGCAGTTTTTCAAGATCGACAGAAGCTTCTGAAGACGTTTCAGTATATATTTCCTTTTCCCTTTTCACCATTTCTTCCAATTTACTGTTCATATTCCCCGCCGTCTTCATATTCTTAGCCGTCTTTCCATACCCGCTTTGATTCATCATATTTTTTAAAGACTGATTAAAGGAATTTAACTCTTTTGCCAACTCCTTCGCAAGGCGCATCGCCTCTTTTTTATCTCCCCGGGCAAGAGCCTCGTTAAGCTTTTTCATAAGTTCCGCTATCTTCCCCATATCCAGAGTACTGGAACTCATCTGCTTTAATGTTTCCGGCGAGACTTCAGTAACAGAACTTATCAGTGTTTCCGCTATTTTAGACAGATTGTCCTGAAGCATTTCAAGATCACCAAGCATCCTTGCAAGATCAGGATCATTCTCCTTAGCATATTTTTCAAGCTGTTTTGCAAAATCCTCATTCTTGCTGTCGAACTCGGAAACCTTACGCTCTAAATCCATAAACTTTTCCATGTCCATCGGATCAGCTTCTTTAAGATAATCTTCCAATTCCGGAAGGAAAAGCCTTACCTTTTGAGATATTCCTCTTTTGGGCCCGTCAATAATATCATTATCAAAAGCTTCCAGATAAATTTGCAAGTCATCTCCCATTTTAACGTTACACGAAGCAATTTCAAGGTCATAGGTTCCACTGCCGGTTTTTTTGTTCGCGTTATCCTTAAAAATCCTTCTTTTTTCGGTAGAGCTTTTATTTTCTATCACAAGATTTACTTCATTTACACCAAAATCATCAAGATACTCATACACTATACTAACCGACGTCTGAGGTAAAACACTCATTTCTTCATTTGGGAATATCATGTTAATCTTCGGCATTCCGTCATTAATAATCTTGATTTTATGCCTAATTTTTTCTGCATTTTCGAGGTTTGCCCTATCCGTAAGGACAACAGTATATTCAATATTGTCTTTAACAATAAAACGCAGAGACGGTCGAAGAGGATCATTTGTACTCATCGGTAAGCGAAATTTCTTACTTCCTTCTTTGCCTTCCAGATAAGCAGCAACTACAGGTTTATTAGTAATCCCTGATATCTCCACACTTGAATTTTTGAGAGCTTCAGCATTCCCGCCTTCATCAAAGATCTTTGCAGCCATACCGGTATAAGGAGGATAGATGACTTTAACTTTCAAGTCTCCTATCTCAGGAAGTCCCTGCAGTTTTAGACCACCCAAAGAAGAAGTCACATCAAGCGACGGGTCAAAAAGCCGGAAAAGAGCAGACTTCATAGGATAGGGAGAAATATTATACAAGCATAGAAACACCGCAAACATCGAAACAGTTATAATAAATATCTTTTTTAGCCGCTTAAAACTAACAGCACATAAAACATCTTCTTTTAATATTGTTTCAGCCACACCTTCAACATACGCATTTGCAAGGTCAAAAGAAACCCCTGTAAGTTTGCCCTTTTTTACCCCTTTAAAAAGCTGCCAGGCATTTACGAGAGAATCCTTAAGTTTAGGATTATTCTTTTGAGCCAGCAGACATATATGTTCTGCCGTAATCTTCCTGGAAACTATTCTCACCGTAAAAAAGGATAAACAAGAACCCAAAGACAGATAAAAGATTATAAGAGCAACCCCTCGGGCAAAAGAAGAAAAATCAAAGAGAATGTCCAGGGTGAGAAATACAAAGAAGTATGAGAGTACCAATATCGCTATCTTATTAAACGCCTCTACCATCAAATAGGCGTAATATTTCCGCTTTGTTTGCCTCAGTAAAACCGCTATGTCGGTAAAGTTGTTGGTCAAAGAAAAACCCCCAGTAAAATCAATCACTAAGTAAGATCAAAATTCTAAATTCTAAACAATTACTAATACTTAAACCATTAAACAATGAACCTCTCCGAGCTTACGCACGGAGTTTCGACGATAGGAGATTTTTAATTATTCATGCCAAATTCATCCCACGAGCTCACGCTCGGGGTTTTCTTTGGCATAACGTCATAAACTACTCAAGCATTTCAAATTCAGAATTTAGTGCTTAAATATTTTCTCTTTGTTTAGTGCTTAGTGCTTCGACCTTAGTGCTTGTCTTGAATTTTAAAAAATATTTTCACTTTCACCTAGTCGTATCCGTTAATACAGTTTTCCGCTGTATCTCAAAGCAACCCGCTTATTCTCCTTAAAAACCATTCTCCTGCCAGCAACGCAATCAGCAGTACAAAATAAAGCGGATCATCCCAAATAGGTTTTTTTTCAGTTACAACTGACTCAGAACTGTTACTTTTTATCAGTTTTTCAAGATCAGAACACTCGCCTGCAAAATATCTTCCCCTTGATGAGGCGGAGATACTTTTTAACAGCTTATCATTCAGAAAAAGATCATACTCTTCCGAAGTAATGGCTTGTACAGGTACAAAGAAAGAAACCATTCCCAAATTTTTCGAACCTTTAAATGCTGAAGCTGTGAGTTTATAATTACCGGGGTTTTCTGCCGGCAAATATATCTCGTAAATACCGTTACCTATATTTGGAATCGTGCGAATTGTGGACGACTTGCCATTCGGATCCAGAATATCCAGATTCACGACCGCTTCGTCATCATAATGGAAAAAATCGTCCAGAACTGTTACAGCAATTTTGACTTCCTCGCCCTGTCTGTATACTTTTCGCTCGGCAGCAGCTGTAACCTGTCTTAAATCAGGAGCATTAACCAGCCAGTTAAGCATCTGCTGCCAGTAACGCCCATAATGATAATTTCCTCTTCCTGTGCCGGCTAACCACATAGACCACCGCCAGGTGTTATTCAAACCCATTGCAAGCACCCTTCCTTTTCCTTTTTGCCAGCCTGCAATTACCGGAAGAGGCCTTCCGTCATCTCCCTTGAGGTCAGGATGCTCTGCCAGAACAACAGACCCGGATTTTTGAGAGGAAAATCTGTTTAACCCGTTAATCTCAGGCAGCTCCTGCCATATCTTTTCGCTTTCACCTTTTATTTCTGAAAGTTGATTCACCGGATGTTTCACAGGTTTAAGCCTGAAAGGTGTTTTCAGGTACTCTTCCATTCCCTCAGGTTTAATATTCACAGGGAGCATCTCTTCCACCATCGTTCCCTTATAGCCTCCGCCGCCAAACGAATCAGGCCCCCCGATCATCATAAACGCGCCGCCGGACTTTTCAATATAATTTTTAAATGAGTTCAGAAATTCCGGAGGCATATAGCTTCTATAGGAAAAATTCTCCAGCATAACAATATCGTAGTTATAAATCTCCTTTAAGAATATCTCCTGAACAGGAAAAGGGATCAGAGTGTAATCAATTTCACTTAAAGGAAGTATATCCGTCATCCCTCGAAGTATTATGAATGTTATAACTTCATAATTAGGATTATTTTTGATGACCTGCCGTAAAAACCGGTATTCATAGTTAGGACTGCCGGAAATATAAAGTATTCTTGTTTTTTCTTTAAGCACATTGACTGAAAACTCCTTTTTATTGTTAGCTTTGTTTATTTCCCCACCGTCAGTTTCTACAAGCATTTCAAATCTTATTATGCCTGTATCCTTGTGCATATATTCAAAATTGACAACTGTCTCCTCACCGTCAGATCTTAAAACAATATCTTTTGCATCAACAAAAGAACCCTCTTTTTTAAGTATGACCCTTGCCCTTTTTCCTTTTGAATTATATGAATTAACAACTCCTTTAAATATGCTTTTTATATTACGGAAAGCTATTTCTGAAGAAAGTACCTGTGTGAGCTCAACATCAAAGCCGCTTCTTGTTTCCCCAATCCCTATTACAAACAACGGCAAATTCAGGGATTTTGCGGCCTCAACGGGATCTGAGCCCCCGTTATGATTACCATCGGTCATCAAAATTACAGCAGACCCTGAAACCGAACTGCTTCTTTGAATTTCTTCACCTATCTGCTCTAAACTCTGTCCAATATCGGTAAATTCCCCCGAAGGATTACCCAGTTTAAGAAGATCCTCTTTTGATACTCTTGAAAAACCGTTTGAAAACGCGTAATAATTCACCGCATAGGATTTTTCCAACGGTTCAATATCCTTCCTTATGATGTTTTTAACCCTGCTGAACTTATGATACGTGGATTTCAGATTCATTGAACGGGAAACATCCACTAACACCGATACCGATGCTTTTTCTGTTTTCTTTCTTCTTTCAAGCAAAGCAGGTCTTAAAAGAAGAAATATTAAAAGCAAATAAATACTAATACGAAGCACCGCGATTATCTTCTTTCTTTTATCCCCGTATTTTAAAAGGGTATAACCTGCTAAACCGCCGGCAATAAGAAAGAAAATAGCCCAATATGTAAACTCAAAAGTAATCATTCGGGACCTTCCGTATCGCCTTTCATTTTCATTTTTATCAGAATATTATTTCTATGTATCGCATCCAGTTTATAAGTTCCGGTAAGACCATACATAAGGATATTAATAAACAATTTTTTTGCCTCAATCCTCTGCTGTTCCCCCCCGGGTACGCATTTTTTCACAGCAGCCCCAAACTTGTCAGTAACAAAACTCCCGATGATATCATTATGGGAATAAATAACCGCCGTCTGATTGTTATATTCTATACCGTCAAGATAATCGGCAGCCTTTCTGGTCCCGGCCGTTTCGGGGGTCATATGAAACGAATAATATATTGCATGTTTTTTACTTATTGGTCTAAAATCTAACGCCGGGAAAACCTTTTTAAATTCCCTTCTTATAGAACTGTCAAAACCGGAGTTCAAAGTCCCGCCAGAGTCATCCACAAAGCAAATACCTCCGCCATCAAAGAACCTTTTGAGTGTTTCTGTCTGCTTCTCAGAAAACGGGTCAAACTCAAGATCACCTGTAATAAAAATAAAGGGATAATCAAATATTTCCATACCATCCAAATCAACGGATATTTTTGCTTTTTCAGGATGAATATTAGTTGTAACGGTAATTTGCCGGTACATGGAAGACCAGGCGGTCTTATTCGTATCCCAGCTTCCCCCGTTATACTTAAGTTGAACATATGCAAAGTTTTCAAGCCTTTTTTCGGAATCCATTATGGTTTCTGCAAATAATAAATAAGTATGTGAAAAGAAAAAGCATAATAAGAACATAAAAATAAAGAGACTGCTTCTCAAAAGCTTATTCATCATAATAACCTCCGTATCGAAAGCATGCCCTCGACCGTAAGTAAAAATAATAAAGCAATCAGAAGAGGCATTGATATTTCCTCGCCTCTTACTATTGAAACAATATCACTGTCGGTATTTTTTCCGCTTTTAATGGTGTATATCGAGGTTTTTGGCGGAAAAAGCTTGATTAAACCGGAAGAACTGATCTTTTTCAAATCTGATTCTCCCGACGCAGTGTCCGGATTGACAGAAAAATAATCCGATTTTCGACCCTTTTTATCCGTGTACTTATAGAGATAAATTCCGGGTTTTTCTGTAAAGGGGTATTCAAAAGTATTTCCGGACATTTTTATATTTTTGGTAACTCCGGACGGATTGGTCACTTCCACGGTATTTGAAAGACCCGATGTTTCAAATTTCCTCTTAAAGACATCCCCCACATAAATCGAAGATAAACTCTCCCTCAGGCTTCCTTCCGCAAGATACTTTGCCAATTCCTGCATAAAAGGGACATAAGCATTTCTCAAAGGAAAATCCGTCCTGTCCCTGTCAGCGGGGAACGGAAAGATTATAACCCTGCCGGAATCAGCCGATATTTTGCTGGCCTCCAGCATCATCGGAACATTTATATTTGCAAAATCCAGAAAAGAAAAACATTTACTTTTGGGTGAAAGTCTGTAAACCCTGTAAAACTGAACTTTACCAATTTCTTCAGTCCCAGCATTTTTTAATACAGGATGATTTGAGCTCGCGGATTTCTCATCAATCTTCAGTATTCCTTCTTCCTCCCCCGTGATATTCGCCGGAAATATTACAGGATCAAGAGCACCATAGCTTTTAAGATCAATTTTGTCTCCAAGGAAATACACGATACTTCCGCCGCTCTTTACATACTCCAGAAGCCTGTTTACATCAGAGGGTAACAGGGAAGAAACATTGCACAAAATAACCGCTTTATACTCCGCCAGAATTTTATGCCTGAATTCATTCAACACGCAAACAGAAGGGACTATTTCGGCGGAAAACCGCTGGCCGGGATTCAGGGCCAGATTCAAATAAAAGGTCTCGCTTAAAAAGCCGGATATTTTCACATCACCGTCTACAAGCAGAAGCTTCTTAATTTGACGGCCGGAAACTGTAAAATAACAGATATTGTCAATCCCCAGAGCATCTGAATTCTCTATTCTGACATTTCCGGTATCAGTTTCACGTTCTCCGGAATCAGCATACAGAGTTTTAATAATATTTTTTCCCGGCTTTACGTCTGCAAAACCATAAGAGGCTTTCATTCCATTTAACATCAGAGTTACAGGAACCTTGGAATAACGGGCAGAAGAATATCCCGAGATATTTACATTGAATTTCATTCTGTTCTCAAAAGAAGAGACTGAGGCAGCTGCGCTGTTCACCGCAAGATTATCAGAGATTTCTCCCGCATCAATGAAAACAATATTAATCCGGGGATCAAACTCAGAAGCGGTAAAATCAAAATCAGAATATCCGTGAAGAGCAAAATCCGTAACAAATATTATTTGTTTTGACCCGGCCGGATTTCCCTTTAAGGCAGTCAGCGCCATATTGATTCCGCTTCTTATTGAGGTGGTTTTATAGGAAAGTTCTGAAGATTTTATCTTGTTTTCAACTTCCAAAAGATTCGAAGTCACTCCGTTTACCTTTGCTTCTATTCCTTTTGAAACCAGAGCAAAAGATACCGAATCAATACTCCTGAGAGCCTTTAAAACTTTAAGGCAGGCTTCTTTGCCTCTTTCAAACGAGGAGGTGTTTTTATTTACCGCCCCCATAGAATAGGAATTATCCAGAAGTATGTAGTAAGTTCCCGGAGCTGCATCCTGCCGGGAAATATTATTATGCTTATGAAATACTGCCCGCGCAAAGAAGAACACAAGCAGAGCAACAATCAGAATCCGGATCAAGAGCAGTAAAAACTGCCATAAACGTATCTTCGTTATGGTTTTCTTTACCGCAAGTACGATATATTTTGTTTCCGGAAACTTCTTTACTCTTGCATTCTTTATAGAAAAAAGGTGTATAATAATAGGAATAAGGATCAAGGGAAGAGCAAAGAGCATACCCGCATTAAGAAAAGTAAAGTTCATCCCGCAACCCTCGCTCTTCGTTCAAGATAGAATAAAAGAGCTTCTTCCACCGGAGTTTTTGTTGAAAGCAGCGTGTAATCAATCCCTGCCGCATTAAAATCTTTCCGGTATTTATCCGTAAAAGCCCGTATTATCAGCCTATATTCCTCCCGTATCATATTCGGAAGCGCTAAAACAGATTCGCCCTGCTCTAAACTTTCAAACATAAAAGGTTCTTTAAACGGCAAATCCAGTTCATCCTCATCCAGCACCTGAAATACAATGACTTCGCTATTTTTTGAAAGCAAATATTTTGTATTTTTTATTATTGTTTCGACGTCCCCGTAAAGATCGGTAATAAGAACCGTCACCCCGCGCTTTTTCAGAATACCCGCTGTTTTAAGTAAAACTTCGGGAAGCATCGTACTTCCTGAAGGTTTGGAATTCTCAAGTTCCTCAAATATAAGACTAAGATGCTTTTTTCCGGATTTAGCCGGAATAAAACTCCTGATCCGGTCATCAAATATGACCAGTCCGGTTTTATCCTGCTGAATTGTCATAAGATAGGCAAGCGCCGCCGAGAGAAAAGCAGAGTATTTGTACTTGCTGATTTTTCCGGAAGCATATTCCATTGAAGCAGAAGCATCCAGAAGGATACTGCAGGAGAGATTTGCCTCTTCTCTGTACTCGCGGATAAAATATCTGTCGCTTTTAGCAAGGACTTTCCAATCAATACGCTTTGTTTCATCTCCAAAAGAATACTCTCTATGTTCCATAAAATCCGTACTGATACCTTTCCGTAGAGCCGGATGTAGTCCGGTCAGAAAACCATTGACAAGATTCTTGGCTATTACCGAAAAACCGGCAAACTTTGTGAGTTCTTCCGGGTTAAAATATTTTCCCATTAATTCACCCGGGTTTTACCGTATCTAACAACCGGGTAACAATTTGATCGGTTGTCACCCCGTCTGCCTGAGCTTTAAAAGAAAGAACCAGACGGTGACGCAGTACTTCAGGCGCAACAGCCGCAACATCAGAAACTGAAGCCGCAAATCTTCCTGAAATCACTGCTTTGGCTTTTGCACCAATGATAAGAGCCTGGGAAGCTCTCGGACTTGCACCCCAGACCAGCATCTCTTTTACATAATCAGGGGATGTAACCTCCTGCGGTCTGCTTTTGGCTACCAGGTCAATTGCATAGTCAATTACATAATCAGAAACCGGCACTCTTCTGACAAGTTCCTGCATGACAATTATTTCCTCAGCATTTAACACGGGTTGAAGTTCATAATCTACGGCTCCCGTGGTCTGCCTGACGATATCCTTCTCCTCGTCTCTAGTCGGATATTTCACCGCTATATTAAAAAAGAATCTGTCTAATTGAGCCTCAGGAAGAGGATAGGTACCTTCCTGTTCAATTGGGTTTTGCGTTGCCAATACAAAAAAAGGAAGTGGAAGCGAATGCGTCTGTCCTCCTGCGCTTACTTTGTTTTCCTGCATAGCCTGTAGCAGCGCAGACTGTGTTTTTGGAGGAGTTCTATTGATCTCATCCGCCAGAACAATATTTGCAAAAACAGGCCCCTTAATAAATCTAAATGACCGTTCTCCTGCTTTATCCTGCTGTATTACTTCCGTTCCTGTAATATCTGAAGGCATAAGATCAGGTGTAAATTGAATCCTGTTAAACTTAAGGTCCAGTATCTTTGAGATACTTTCTATAAGGAGAGTCTTGGCAAGCCCCGGAACCCCGACTAAAAGACAATGCCCTTTGCAAAACAAACTGATCAGCACTTCTTCAATTACTTTCTCCTGACCTACAATCACCTTTTTCAACTGAAGTTTAATCTCAGCATTAACCTTCGAAAGCTTTAAAACCAGTTCAAGATCCTGTTTTGATTCTAGTTTATCCATAGCTCCCCTTTAATTACGCAGTGAAAACATGGTTTAACAATATTAATGATAGCACTAAAATGACTGCATATCAACCCGAAAGGCAGCTTCCAATCTCTTCAGTTCATATTGTCTTTTACATTTATTATGTCTTTGAAAAAGATTTCACTGATTACAATACTACCGGATTCCACTGATAAAAGATATGGTTCCATCGAACTAGAATCTGAAAATCTCTCCATCTTTATTTCTATACTTTCCTATACTTTGAAAAAGATTCCACTTCCTCCTGCGAGGTCAGGGATACAAGTGGCGTCAGTATAGCTGTTTTCTCAGGATATCTGCCAATTTTTCTCCGACTTTTTCATGGCTAAATCTTACTGACGCCTCGGCTGCTATTGTTTCCGGCTCAAATTTATCAAGCATGGAAAGCATTTTCTCAATACCTTCCGCAAATGCTTCGGGAGAGTCCGGTTTTACAAGCACTCCCATACTTTCATTGACCACTTCAGGAACTCCTCCCACCCGAACAGTCACAACAGGCAGGCCGGCTCCTGCCGCTTCCATAAGCACGCAGCCGAAGGTCTCAGTACGACTGCATAAAACAAAGATATTACTTTTTGACATCAGTTCAGCCACTTCGGATTTTGTAAGAAAACCATGAAATTTTACCCTTTCCGCCACACCCTGAACAACCGCAAGTTTCTCATATTCACTTCTCTTTCTGCCGTCTCCGACTATATCCAGGATGAGGCTCCTATCCTTTAGCAAAGAAAAGGATTTAAGCAGAATATCAACGCCTTTAACCGGAACAAGCGACCCCACAAAAAGAAGATGTGTTTTTCCATCCTCTGCATCTTTTCTGGCAGAAGTATTAAATAGTAACCTGTCATATGTGTTAGGAACAATTTCAACCGGGATTTTCCCGGAAAATTCAAGTATAGCGTCCTTTAGGTACAGGCTTACAGGCAAAATGACCTTTGCCCTGCGAAAAATAATACCGGCCAATATTCCCCTGATAAATCCGATGCCATTTTTTGAAATAAAGGCAGAGGAATGTTCACTAACAGCAAGCGGAACTTTTCTAAGTTCCGGAATCAAAAGCATTGGAAGCGCAGAATAGTAGACATGTGCATTTACAACATCAGGTTTATAGCTGCTCTTTAGCAGTTGTTTTAACGCCTTAGTAAAGTAGTAGAGTCCTTTCAACAGGTTAAAAAAGACCGGTTTTTTATAATAGGCCAGTATTGTACGAATTCCATCTTCTGCACTGTCGTTAATAAAAGGCAGTTCCTTACCTTGAAATTCCCCTGACACGGGAACAGGGCTCACGACCGTAACTTCAGAAAAAAGGGAAAGGGCTCTCGCAAATTCTTTAACAAAAGTTCCCTTTCCGGGGCTGACTTTTGAAGGATACCAGACTGACAGCATAAGTATTTTTAATTTTTTGTTTTTTAGCAATTTTTCATTTTACTCCCCGGCATTATACAGATATCTGCTCCAAGTACTGCCCCGTTAAGAATGGAATTTTTCCCAATCATACAGCCGTGAGCAAGGATACAGTTTTGGAGAACCGCCCCTTCATCTATTTGCACCCTATCCCATATAATACAGTTTTTTAATAACACATTTTTTGACACAGAACAGTTCTTTCCGATGACCATAGTTCCTGCTATTTTTGAGCCGGACGCAATCACGGAGTCTTCACCGATAGAAACCCCATTTTTCATTTTCACTTTTATAAAAGGAGTAAACTTTCCCAGAAGTACATCTCTGGTAACCTTCCTGTATTTTTCAACAGTCCCGCAGTCCATCCAGTATATTTTTTTAAAGACCATTCCATAAAAACCCTTTCCGACCATGACAGGGAATATATCCCTTTCGATAGAATAGACCTTACTAAACTGCATGAGTTTTAATACTTCCGGCTCAAACAAGTAGACCCCTGCATTAATATTTGTTTCTTTACCCTGAACTTCCTCCGGAGAGGGCTTTTCTATAAATCCGGTAACTCTCCCATCTTTTGATGTTTCCACCAAACCAAACGCCGACGGATCCTCCACAGGAGTAAGTGCTATTGTTGCTTTTGCCTTATTACTTTTATGGAAGCGCATCATTTTTGAAAGATCTATATTAGTTATTAAATCACCGTTCATCACAACAGTTGTCCCTGTTAAATACTTTTCCGCACGTTTTATAGCCCCGCCTGTTCCCAGAGGTGAATCCTCATAGATATATCTTATCTTCATTCCTGAGTATCTGCTGCCTATAACTTTTTTTAATTTAGACGGAAGATAGCACGCAACTAAAATTGCTTCCTTTACCCCGTGCTTTTTCAGCCATCCAAGCATATAATAAATCATCGGTTCATTAACCACTGCCGCCAGAGCCTTTGGTAAGCATAAAGTTAAAGGACGAAGGCGTGTACCTTCTCCGCCTACTAATATTATAGCTTTCATATTTGAACATCTCCTTTAGAAAGTATTCTTGAAGCGATGATATTTACAACTTCTTCTATGCTTAGGTCAGAGGTGTCCACCTTTATCGCATCAGGGACCAGTTTAAGAGCCCCGAATGCCCTTTCTTTATCTCTCTTATCCCTGGCCATAATATCTATTTTAACCTCTTCAAGAGATTGCTCAATACTTTTTGCTTTTAGCTCTTTAAATCTTCTCTTAGCGCGCTCTTCGACAGAAGCATCCAAATAAAACTTAAACTCAGCATTTGGAAATACCAGAGAACCTATATCCCTGCCATCAAGTATAACACCGCCAAATTTCCCCATCTTTTGCTGCAAAGATACAAGATGTTTTCTGACCCCGACAGAATCAGCGATATCTGAAGAACTCTTTGATACTTCAGGAAGCCGAATATCTTCGGTGACTTCCAAACCATTTACAAATACTTTGAGTCCTTTTTCTTCATACTTAAATTCAATACTGCATCTTTTCACAAGCGCTATAAGATCCTCTTCACATTTGGTATTTACCTTTTCTCTAATCGCCATTAAGGTAACAGCCCTATACATTGCCCCTGTATCAATATAACGGAGACCAAGTCGCTTTGCAACCAACTTGGCTATAGTACTCTTTCCGCTGCCCGCAGGACCGTCAAGGGCGATAACGGGTAACTTAGTTTCCATAACTTTTTACAACTCCTTTGTTCGTCAAAAACAGTTTGTAAGGTTTCTAAAGTTTCTAAGGTTTGTAAGGTCTTTTTCAGAGGTGGTATTATTATATTAAACACCACATTAATGTAAAACCTTATGAACTTTGTTCATCCTGGAGGCCACGCCAGATGCCTTCCGCCTAAAATATGCATATGGATATGAAAAACCGACTGACCGGCTTCGGCATTAGTATTCATTACAAGCCGGTAACCTCTTTGCGCAATATTTTTTTCTTCAGCTATTTTTTTTGCCGCCGAAAAAAGACTGTTTATAAGCTCTTTGTGACTGTCATTTATATCATTTACCGTCGGAATATGCTCCTTTGGAATAATCAGGATATGCACCGGTGCTTGAGGAGTTGAATCCTCAAACGCAAGCACCCTGTCATCCTCATAAACTATCTTGGCAGGAATCTGTTTCTGCACAATCTTACAAAATACACAACCCATCATACGCCTGATCTCCTTTAACGTTGCTCACGTTCCACTTTAATACGTTACTCACAGTCTAAACTAATGTGTTATTATTTATTTTCAATCTCGGCGGAGTACTTTTCTCCGCCTTCATTAAATTGTCATTTGTCAATCGTAAATCGTCAATTTCTCTTAAATTTTCCTTCCGTAATTTTCTTTTTCAACTCTTTCAAGTCTTACTTTTACTATATTTCCTATATCTCTCTCTGATCCGTCCTCGATATTCACCTTAATATAATTTTCAGAAAAACCCTTAATGCTTTTATTCTTTCGCCTCTCTATTCCTTCTACCAGAATTTCAAGTTCTTTGCCTATAAAAGTCCTTACAAATTCCCTCCCTTTTGTCTCCGAAGATAAAAGCATCTTCTTATACCTTCTTTCTTTCTCCGCCTCCGGAACTTTATCTTTCATTAAAGCTGCTTTCGTTCCCTCCCTATCCGAGTATGAAAACACATGCACCTTTAAAAACCTCTGTTGTTTCATTAATTCAAGAGAACTTTCAAACATCTTATCGGTTTCTCCGGGAAAACCGACAATTATATCGGTAGTTATGCTTAAATCTTTTATTTTTTCCTTTGCCAATTTCAGTTTAAAAATATAATCTTCGACACTATATTTTCTATTCATCAGCTTAAGCATATTCGTATCTCCGCTTTGAAGCGGAATATGAAGATGCGGGCAAACTCTACCGCTGCTCTTTGCAATTACATCAAGGAGCTTAGGTGTAATATACTCCGGTTCTATTGAAGACAACCTGAGCCTTCCCAGATTTTCAATTTGCAAAATATTTTCCACTACAACCGGAAGATTATTATCTTTATCAAGTTCTTGCCCATATGCTCCCAGGTTAATCCCGGTCAAAACTATTTCCATATATCCGTTATCAGAAAGCCTTTTTGCTTCTTTCACAATCTCCTGCATCGGACGGCTTTCTATCTTTCCCCGGGTAAAAGGCACAATACAATACGCGCAAGAGTTTTCACAACCGTCTTCTATCTTTAAGAAAGACCTTTTATGTCCGAACAAGCCCGAAACTGCAAACTCTTTTTTCCCTTTTTCAAAACCCAGTAAAAAAGCCAGATCTTTTTTTTCTTCATTCCTAAAAACAAAATCAACATGCTCAAGTTCTTTCACCTTTAAAGGAATTTCAGCAAGGCATCCGGTCACAACAACCTTAACTCCCGGATTATCCTTTAAAGCTTTTCTGATCTTATGTAAAGAGGCTCTTTCCGCCGTCTCTGTAACGACGCAGGTATTTATTATAAAATAATCCGCCTTACAAATATCCTCAGTAATTTCTCCTCCGGCCATCAAAATCTGTTCACGCACAGCCTGGGTTTCATACTGATTTATCTTGCACCCAAGTGTATCAAAGTATACTTTCATCAAATTATTGCTTTACCAGAATATCAGGTCTCTCCAATTTTTCTTTTCCAATTTTAATTTCCACCATCGGCCAATTTGGAGTAGTCGTTATTATCTCTACTTTACCGTTCTTCCTTAAAATCATAGTATCTTCACTCTTCGTTCCGGTAATGGAAGGATTCCAGGCAAAAGCCATATTCCCCTGAATTACTTCTTTATTATCGGGAGTACCCGTAAATTCTCTCTCATTATAGCCGGTTGGACCTCCCTGATGATGAAGCATACACTCTTTTTCAAATCCGACCTCTTTATACATTACCTGCGCTTTCTTAAATACGTCACCAATTGTAACTCCTGCTTTTGTGCCTAAGTTTAAAGCAGCATCAACTCTTAATACCGCAGCATGCTTCTTTTTTAACTCAGAAGATACTTCTCCGAAACAAACTATTCTTGTTAATGAAACAATAAGTCCCCATTTCTTGGCACAGAGTACAACCATAACATATTTATTAATAGGCTTCTGAGTTGGAATCGGATGTCTATATCTCATTACTCTGTCTTCCTGAGCTATTAAAAGTACAGACGGCTGTATCCCTTCTTTAAAGAGCTCTTTAGCAAGAGACGCCGAGACATCATCTTCTTTTGATCCTTGTTTTATCTTTTTACAGACTCGAGACATTGCTTTACCTGCTCTCTTCCCAAGCCATTTATATTTCTTTATTTCTTCATTGGAAAGCACCATCCGGAGCTGCATTAATCCTGAATCAATATTTTTAGTATTAAAAATTCCATCATCAGAAGCCGCAACCCCCGAACCAATCAAACCTTTTATTATTTCCTCTTTTGTATTTATTTCCCACCAGTTATACGACTTTAGAATATAACCAAGCTCTTTTACTTCTTCTTCCATAATCCTAAAACCTTCTATGTTGCTGGTTACAATGTATTTCTTCCCGCCGGAGAAAACAGCCGTGCAAACACCGGCAGTTTGAGTCAACCTGACATGACTGTCCCCGCCTCCCGTAATCCAGGCAAAATTATTAAGGTTGGAGATAAGTAATGCATCTATTTTATTTTTCTTCATGAACTTAGAAAGTTTTTTTTCCTTACCCGCAACTTCACGCTCTCGGTTGACGTTAAGCATGATCTTCCTCCTGAAACACATAAAGTACTAATTACTAATTCAGACTGTGTCGCAATTAAATTACTAACATGATATAATATGGCATATTCACTCCAAAGGAGCAAGCCATG
>MFGV01000080.1 GCA_001778375.1 Candidatus Firestonebacteria bacterium RIFOXYD2_FULL_39_29 | reverse complement strand
TATAATTATTAACACGGGTCACAAAAGAATAAAATCCTTGATTTTTCAGTGCAAAAGTTATGGCTTAATTTGCTTGTTGCGGAATCGCTGTCTGCCTGCCTTTTTCATTGAAAAACCCCGCTTTTGATGGTAAAATCAAGCATATTAACAGTTTTTCAATAAAGAAACTGGATCCCGCCCTCCTTAAAGACTGGCGGGCAAAAAAGTATCTGAGTACGGGATGACAAATAAATTGTCACTTTTACAGACAATGCATTTAAGGAGTTTTTATGTTCGACAGTGTTGCAGCAAAAATACTTAAAAAACATATAGTCCGCGGTGAGCCTATCAAAGGGACTGAGATCGGGATATGTATAGACCAGACCTTGACTCAGGATGCTACAGGTACTCTGGCTTACCTTCAGTTTGAAGCTATGAATATTCCGAGGGTTAAAACAAAACTTTCCGTTAGCTATGTCGACCATAACACTCTTCAGGAAGGATTTGAAAACTTTGATGACCACCTTTTTCTACAGTCCTTTGCAAAAAAATACGGTATTTATTTCTCAAAACCGGGTTCGGGTATCTGCCATCAGGTACACCTTGAAAGATTTGGGGTTCCGGGGATGACACTACTTGGCTCTGATTCTCATACTCCGACCGGAGGGGGTATTGGGATGCTGGCGATTGGAGCAGGCGGGCTGGACGTGGCTCTTGCTATGGCGGGCGAACCTTTTTATCTGACAATGCCGGAGATAATAAAAGTTACATTAAAGGGAAAACTGAGAAACTATGTCGCGGCAAAGGACGTTATTCTTGAACTTCTGAGCCGGCTTACGGTAAAGGGCGGTGTCGGAAAGATATTTGAATACTCAGGGGAAGGAGTAAAGACACTCTCTGTTCCGGAAAGAGCGACCATTACTAATATGGGCGCGGAACTTGGTTTGACCACTTCAATATTTCCTTCCGATAAAATCACAAGAGATTTCTTGAAATGGCAGGGCAGGCAGAAACAGTGGATTGAAATAGTTGCCGGCAAAAATTCAAAGTATGACGGCGAAATAATTATTGACCTTTCAAAACTTGTACCGCTTACCGCGCAGCCTCATAGCCCGGATAATGTGGCGCGGGTAAAAGATTTAAAAGGCGTAAAAATAAATCAGGCGATAGTCGGTTCCTGTACGAACTCTTCCTATAAGGATCTTATGACTGTAGCTTCTATATTAAAAGGAAGAAAAATCAATCCGGAGGTTAGTTTTGCAGTTGCCCCGGGTTCTGCCCAGGTAATGAAGATGCTTGCAAAGAATGGAGCGCTCAAAACCATAATTAAAGCCGGAGCAAGAATACTGGAAACTGCTTGCGGGCCTTGTATCGGAATGGGACAGGCTCCGAATTCGGCAGGTATATCGATCCGTACTTTTAACCGGAATTTTAAAGGGCGTTCAGGGACCGCAGATGCTTCCATATATCTCACAAGTCCGGAAGTGGCAGCGTGGTCAGCTGTAAAAGGTTATCTTTCGGATCCCATGGAAATTAAAAGAAAACCGGGAGTTCCTGCGGCAAAGCCGGATCTGGAAGACACGCTGATTATAACTCCTTCCAGAGAAAAAGATACAGGACGATTGGAAGTAAAAAGAGGTCCAAATATAAAGCCTCTTCCATTAATGAATCCACCTTTGGAAATTCTTACGGGCGAGATTCTTCTTAAAGTAAATGATAATATTACTACTGACGATATAATGCCTGCGGGTGCAAAGATTCTTCCTCTCAGGTCAAATATTCCGGCTATTTCCGAGCATGTATATGTTAAAATTGATAAAGATTTTCCGAAACGCGCAAGAGAAAGGGGCGGAGGTATTATTGTCGGCGGGTCTAACTACGGACAGGGAAGTTCGAGAGAACATGCCGCTTTGGCGCCGAGATACCTTGGAATAAAAGCTGTTCTGGCTAAATCTTTTGCCAGAATTCACGCTGCGAATCTGATAAATTTTGGGATTCTTCCTATTGTTTTTGAGAATGAAAAGGATTACGAGTATTTGGAGCAGGGGGATATTCTAGAAATAAAAGATTTTAAAAGCCAGCTGGAAAACGGAGTGTTTTACATTGCCAATAAAACTAAAGGTACCGCTTTTAAAGCGAAGTCGGCTTTAAACTTGCGGCAGAAAAATATAATACTTGCCGGGAGTTTGCTCGGACTTGCCGGTAAGGGTAAGAATTAGAGCGCTTTGATCTCTTAACTCAGATTATGAATCTATCCTTCGGGATTTGCGCATATAATGAACAGGGAAATATTCTCCGCCTCCTTGAGGGTTTGCTCGCTCAGGAACTAAAGAGCGCGTCCATCAAAGAGATAATTGTCATTGCCAGCGGTTGTACGGACGACACCGAAAATATAGTTGTTGAGTTAGCTAAGAAAGAAGCTAAAGTAATTCTTATAAGCGAGCCGGAGAGAAATGGAAAAGCTGCCGCTGTAAACCTTTTTCTTAAAAAAGCTGCCGGGGATGTCTGTATACTCGTGAGTGCCGATACCCTTCCTGAAAAGAATTCTATAGAAGCCCTTATAAAACCGCTATTTGATGAAAAAGTAGGCATGACAGGCGGTCATCCCTTTCCGGTTAACTCCAAAGATACTTTCACAGGGTTTCTTGCACATTTTATGTGGGGTCTTCATAATGAGATTGCTATTAATGACCCCAAGCTGGGGGAAATGGTTGCTTTTAAGAATATTGTAAAAGCCATTCCTGAGAACTCCGCAGTGGATGAGGCGAGTATAGAAGCGATAATACGCGCCGCAGGACTTTCCATCAAATATTGCCCCGAAGCAATTGTCTACAATAAAGGTCCTGAAACTATTCGTGATTTCCTTAAACAAAGAAGGCGTATTTATAACGGACATCTCTGGCTTAAAGAAACAGGACACTACTCGGTTTCGACCATGAGCGGTATGAAGATATTAAAGCTGGTGGTGAAGCGGCTTAGTTTTAAACCAAAAGAAATATTTTACACAATCTTAGCTGTAAAATTGGAAGTGCTTGGAAGATTTCTGGGATATATAGACTTTTATGTGCTGAAGAAGAATCCATCTAAATGGGATATCGCGTCGACTACTAAAAACCTAAAGTGAAGCTATTTACAATTGACGATTTAAGGAAGGCGGGGAGAAACACCCGCTAATATGGATCGAGATAAATAATACCACATTAATGTAAGACCGTTATGGACTTTTAAAGACTTTTATGGACCTTTACGGACGGTAATAGTTTTGGGGAGTTAAAATGTTACGCATACTGTTAATGACAGCATTATATAAAATGTTCTATCGGCTTGGCTGGCCAAAACTATTACCATTTTCCTACACCTTCAGTGTTACATTTAAATGCAACTCGCGTTGCAGGACTTGCGGCATCTGGGAGAGAGAGGGAAAGGACCTTTCCGTTGATGAGTTTAAGAAGATTTTTGATTCACTTAAGCGTTCTCCTTTCTGGGTGACAATAAGCGGGGGGGAACCGTTTCTTAGGGCGGACCTTGTTGATATTGTAAAAGCGCTTTATGACACCTGCAGGCCTGCGGTTATAAATATTCCGACAAACGGGCTTCTTTCGGATATTATACCGGGAAGAGTCGAAGAGCTTGCCAAATACTGCAAGAAATCAGCAATTATAGTCAATGTCTCTCTTGATGAAGTCGGTGAAAAGCATGATGAAATAAGAGGGGTTAAGGGTAACTTCGAAAAGGCGATGGTTACGTATGCTGCTCTTAGAAAGATGGAATATCCGAATCTTACACTTGGAATTCATACGGTCATCTCAAAATATAACGTGGAGAGGGTTAAAGAGATCTTTGAGGAGTTCGCAAAACTGAATCCGGATTCATATATTACGGAAATCGCGGAAAGAAGAGAAGAGCTCCTTACTATGGAGAAGGATATTACGCCTGAAGCAGGGGTTTATAAGAACGCGGTGGAGTTTTTAATACGGGAAACAGGGAAGAAGAACTACAAAGGTGCAGGGCGGCTCACAAAACTTATCAGGGAAGAGTATTACGGTTTGGTTGACAGGGTTCTCACCGGTAAAAAAGAGGTAATCCCGTGTTATGCCGGAGTTTCCACGGCGCATATGGCAGCTGACGGTAATGTCTGGTACTGCTGTATGAAATCGGAGACGCTCGGGAATCTCAGGGACGCTGAATACGACCTTAAAAAACTCTGGTTCACCAAAAAAGCTTTCGAGATGAGAGCAGCCATAAAGAAAGAACACTGCTACTGCCCGATGGCTAACATGGCTTATACGAACATGCTGATGAGTCCGAGATATCTGTTTAAACTCGGTATCAAATACATTTTAGGGATATTTAAATGAAAATAATTCTTATACATCCTCAGCTTAAAAAGTATGAACAGCCGAAGCTTCCGCCTCTCGGGCTTCTTTCCATTGCGGCCGTTCTGGAAAAAGCCGGGCATCAGGTAAAGATACTGGACTTGAATGTTACGCCTGAAGAGTTCAAAGATGTAAATTGGGGCGAGTACGGTATGGTCGGGCTTACTGCGACTACCCCTCTCATTAAAGAAGCGTGGGCGACTGCTTCTCTGATAAAAAAACTTACAAAAGCGCCGGTTGTATTCGGCGGGCCGCACCCTTCCGCGCTTCCCGAAGAGAGTTTAGATAACGGTGCTGACATTGTAGTAAGGCATGAAGGGGAAAGGACGGTGCTTGAACTTGTACGGGCACTGGAGGAAAAGAGCGACCTTAATAAAGTTAACGGCCTAATATTCAAAGAGAACGGAAAGACGGTAGAGACACCGGAGAGAATACTGCTTACGGAAGAAGAGTTGAATGAACTCCCGTTTCCGGCGTACCACCTTCTTAAAGATGTTTCCCTTTACTCCACGCCCCAGCCGGTTATCTCGGAAAAGGTGAGGAGCTTGACTATTGTCACATCCAGAGGATGCCCTTACCTGTGTAACTATTGTTTTAAAGGGGTTTTCGGAAGGAAGTGGCGGGCTCAGAGCGCGGAGTATGTGGTAAAACTCTTTAAATATCTTGTGGATACCTTCAATGTTGACGAGATAGGTGTTCAGGATGATGCCTTTAACATTGACCCTAAAAGAGTTGATGCGATCTGCGACGGACTACTCAGGGAAAGCGTAAAAGTAAAGTGGACGACGGCGCAGGGGCTCAGGGCTAATGCTGTGACGCTGGAACTTCTCCTTAAAATGAAAAAGACCGGGTTTTTCAGGACCGGTTTTGGCATAGAAAGCGGCAACCAGGCGATAATCTCGGAGCATATTCATAAAGCGGTAAAGAAAGAAGACGTTATTACAGCGGTGAAGGCGGCAAAAACCGCAGGGATTGAGCCGATAACTTATTTCATGATAGGAAATTCCGGAGAAAACGAAAAGACGATGCAGGAAACAATTAATTTCGCGAAAGAACTGAACACGGATGTTGCGCATTTTACCATTACAGTCCCGTTCCCCGGGACACCGCTCTTTGCCCAGATAAAAATAGAGGGAAAATTCTTAGTGACTGACTGGTCGCTTTACGGTTATACTAATGGTATATGTTACTTTGAACTGGGCGATGTTAAAAAAGAGCTTGTCGAACGGATGTGGAAGAAGGCATACCGTAGTTATTATTTACGGCCCAAAATGATATGGAGAATGCTTGTGAAGAAAGGAACGGTTAAAAGAATACCGGCCCTCTTTAAAGCGGCGTTACAGTATCTGGGCTTGAAGAGGAGAAAGTAATGGCGGATATAATACTGGTTCAACCTGTTGTAGGGCTTCTTGATAATATAAAGAGCGCTCCGGCGATACCTCTTTCTTTAATCCACGCAGCTGCGCTTGCCGTAAAAGAATTTGAAGTAATAATAATTGATCAAAGGATTGAAAAGAACTGGGAAGAGAGGCTTAAAACGGAGTTAAAGAAAAATCCGCTCTGTGTCGGGGTCACCTGCATGCTCGGACCGCAGATAAAATTTGCGCTTCAGATCTGCGAGGTAGTGAAAAGAGAAAGTGAAGTTCCTACGGTCTGGGGAGGCGCTCATGGTTCGACCCTTACCGAGCAGACAGCTGAGTCGCCTTTTGTTGATTTTGTAGTATTCGGGGACGGAGAGGTCACATTAGTTGAACTTGCCCGTGCTTTAAAGAATAAAACTCCCCTTAAAGACGTAAAAGGCTTGTTTTATAAGGATAACGGGAAGATAGTGCAAACAGCTGACAGGGAGTATCTTGAATTGGATGACTACCCGACTCCGCCGTATGAACTCGTAGACGTGATGAAATATCTGCCGTTACGGTTTGGAAAACCCACTATAGATATAGAATCCAGCCGCGGATGTCCGTTTACCTGCACTTTTTGCTACAATCCGCATGTGAACCGTTGTATCTGGAGACCCTTAAAAGCAGAGACAGTTCTCCAAAGAGTAAAATATTTTAAAGAGAAGTACGGAATAGAAAGTGTCTGGTTCATTGATGACGAAATGTTCGTGGACCTTAAGCGGGCTAAGGTAATTATTGAAGGCCTTACAAAGATGAACGTTAAATGGACCGTACAGGGGATTACCGTAAAATCAGTTCTTAAAATGGATGAGGCGTATCTTAAAATGCTTTCTGAAGCCGGCTGCAAACAGCTTAACCTCGGAGGCGAGTCAGGTTCTCCCAGAATACATGAGATGACGAAAAAAGGTATAAATCCTGAGAAGATACTGGAAGTGAATAGAAAACTGAAAGACAGCGGTGTTTCCCCCTGGTATTACTTTATCGGCGGTTTTCCTACAGAGACGGAAGAAGAGCTCAAGATGACCGTAGACCTTATCGTGAGAATATTAAAAGAAAATAAGCACGCAAAAATCTCGGGGCTGGGGTGCTATACTCCGTATCCCGGGACTCTTATGTTCAAGCAATCCGTAGAACTGGGATATGAACCTCCTAAGGAACTTATGGGATGGAGTACTTATGCCGTGGATAATATTAATACCCCTTGGGTAACGGGAAGACGTAAAAAACTGATCGAAGGACTTCAGTTTACGAGTTTCTTTATCGATGACAAACCGAGTGATGTTAACGCCCCCTGGTATGTACAGGTGGTGGCGTTCTTATATAAGCCTATTGCAAAATTCAGGTTAAAACATATGTTTTTTGGTTTTCCTGTTGAGATAATGATTGGAAATAAAATTAAAAAGAGGATAGCAAACCAAAAATGCTTCTGATATTCATTCAGCGTTCTGCGTTTCCCAACTTCGGGATAATGAGCATTTCCGCGCTCCTGAAAAAGCACGGGCATAATGCTGATTTACTCATTGTTTCCGAAGAAAAGGATATTATTGCCAGACTGAAAACGTTGAAACCTGATATTGTCGGACTTCATACGATTACGGGAGAGCATAACTGGGCGCTGGCTCTTGCAAAGAAAATAAAAGCAGCAGGTTTTACGACTTTACTCGGCGGCCCTCATGCTACTTATTATCCCGAAGAGACTATAAATAAAGAAGGGGTGGATCTGCTTGCAGTCGGGGAAGCTGAATACACATGTCTTGAACTTTTAAATAATCTGAGGGACAAGAAGGGAATATCAGGGATTCAGAACCTCTGGGTGAAGGATGCTTCCGGCAAGGTAATAAAAAACGAACTCCGCTGTCTTATAGAAGATCTGGATTCTCTGCCTTCTCCCGATAGGGATATATACTATAAATATTCTTTTCTGGGAAAATCCAGCGTTAAACAATTTTTGACCGGCCGGGGATGTCCTTATGATTGTACTTTCTGTTCCAACCATCTATTAAGCAAAATGTACAAAGGAAAGGGGAAGTATATCAGACGGGTCTCTCCGAAAAAGATAATTGAAGAGATGAAAGCGGTCAGGCAAAAGTGGGGTTTTAGAACTGCTTCCTTCACCGATGATGTGTTTGTTATGTCGAATGAATGGCTGGATGAATTTTTACCGCTTTTTAAGAAAGAAATAAACGTGCCTTTTATGTGTAATGTCAGAGTAAATCTCGTAACGGAAGCGCTTGTGCTAAAATTAAAGGCAAACGGTTGTTATGGAGTTGCCATGGGTATAGAATCCGGAAATGAAGATCTTAGAAACAGGGTTTTGAAGAAGAGGATATCTAATGAAGAGATAATAGGAGCCGGGCGGCTTATAAAAAGTAACGGACTTAAACTTAAAGCTTTTAACATGCTCGGACTTCCGGGGGAAACTTTTGAACAGGCGATGGAAACTCTTGAGATGAACATAAAGATATCTCCGGACTTTACTCCTGTTTCCCTTTTAGAGCCATATCCGAAGTATGAGATCACGGATTATGCTATTTCGCACGGATATTTGAAAGAAAATTACGGATTGGATGATGTCGCGGGAAGTATTTATGTTCCGTCTAAAATAGAGATAAAAGATAAAGATAAGATCATAAATTTACAGTCGTTTTTCTTCCTGGCGGTAAAATTCCCGGTTTTACTTCCGCTTATTAAGAAACTGGTAAATTACAAACCAAATGCGTTCTATAAATTATTGACAAAAATAGTTTACGGGTACTATATGAGCAGGGTTCACAGGTTAACCCTCAGGGATATTATCCGTTATGCGCTCCATATAGATGCTACACAGGTGTAAAATGAAAAAATTCTATGAAGTTGCATTGCTGGAAGGTGAAGGGCTCGGGACCGCTTATGAATACTATATGAAGCGGCGTTTATTGATCAAGCTGTTCAGAAAAGAGGGGCATCTGAATTCCTTTTGCGTTTTTGGTCTTCCGGAGAAATACGGGACTTCTATGGACTTCTGCTTGCTTGCGGGTGAGGTGAAAGCCTCAAGGGTTACCATCCTTGACGAAAGGCGTGAAGTAGTAAATAAATGCACTGCTGCGGTCACAAAGCTTAGGGAAAATAAATTACTCCCGGATTCACTCCCTCATGTCAAAGAAGGCCTTGATCTTAAAGATGAGAAGTATGATTTTATTACCAACTGCGATGTCTTCCAACGGTTCAGCGAAGAAGAAGCTCTCAAGATGATAGAAAGCGCCGCGGAAAATTCAAAACTCTCGGTGTTTTTTCTCCCTAATGGGTTTAACGTGAGCCACGTTCCGTCTCCCGGAAGAAAAGCGGTCAACCCGGTGGAGTTCGTAAAGAAATTGTCGTCAAAACTTGCCATTATCGGCTGGGGCTATATTGATATGCCTCCTTTTCCGTCCGGCTCCAAGATCTCCGAAGAGAAAAAGAAAGCCGTAAAATCCGGTGTTTTCAATTTTGCCGTATTTGTTGTGCTTAAACTCTGGGCGATTTTCGAAATTCTCACGCCCTCATTTATTAGGAAAAAATATTCTCACGCATTCTACGTGGCGGTGAAAGGAAAATGAATCTGAGCAGGATATTTACTGCGGCAATATTTGTTGTCGTTTTGCTTGTTTTCGTCTTTACAGCCTGCCCTTCGGTTTATGTCGGTGATACCGGAGAAGTCGTTGCAGCCGCTTATTCTCTGGGTATTGCGCATCCTCCCGGGTATCCGCTTTATATAACATTCGGCCATATTTTTTCATATTTACCTTTATCAAATATAGCTTTTCGGGTTAACCTCCTGGCAGCGTTTTTAGCGGCTCTTGGCGCTGCTTTGTTTTATAAATTGCTTCTTAAACTTGGAGATAGCTTAAAGCTAAGTTCTGCTCTTACCCCTTTTTATGCGTTAACAAGTTCGCTTCTTCTGGCTTTTTCCTGGACGTTCTGGGCGCAGGGTGTTATGGCTAAAGGCGGAATATATCATCTTAATCTTATTTTTATCTTCGCAATAATAATACTGCTTATAACTGTTCTGCAAAAATCCGATAAAAAAGCGCTGCTTTGGCTTTCTTTTCTTTCCGGGCTTTCGATGGCAAATCATCATACTATTCTTGCGGTAATAGGCTTGACCTATATATTTATATTTATTTTTCAGAGAAAACTATTTTTTAAATATATTTTCAGTATTGTTTTTTTGATCGGCGCCGGTCTGTTGTATTATTTGTACCTTCCGATAAGAGCTTCCGCAAACCCGTCTATGAACTGGGGCAATCCTGTTAATTTTCAGGCAGTACTGGATGTAGTTACGAGAAATCAGTATGGAAGAATAGGCAAAGGGGATCGCGGTATTTTGCTTTACCTGGCGCAGCTGTGGGAGTTTGTTAAAAGTTTTTCCCTTCAATTCACCGTACTACTTCTTCCCCTGATAGTTGCAGGTGCCTGTTCTTTTTACAGGAAGAGCAAGAGAATGTTCAGTTACTTCGCTCTGATATTTGTTTTGTTCTCCGCTTACATGGTGTATACTACAAATCCAAAACTTACGACAAACGATCTTGAAGTAGTGGAAGTATTTTTTATACCTGCTTATGCCGCTGCCGCTGTTTTTATTTTCTTCGGGCTTCTTTTTGTTTCTGAATATATTAAAAAAGAAAATATAAAGAGGATCTTTGCGGTCTCTTCGGTTATGCTGTTTATTTTTCCGTATATTTCCAACTTTTATTATAATGACAGAAGCAGGAATTATATCGCGGCTGACTATGGAATGAATTTACTTAAAACTCCAGAGAAAGATTCAATATTGTTTGCCTCCCAGGACAATGAAGTATTCATACTTGCATATTATAAGAAGGTGGAGAAACTCCGCCCTGATATCACGGTTTACGAGGATCTGGGATGTGTATTTGAAAACATTTACGGTCCGGATATAATGAAGATCGGGATGCTGAACCATGAGAGAAAGAAAAAGACTGTACAGATAAAGATTGTTGAGGATACTGACAGACCGGTTTATTATCTGCGTACTTCGTCGATGTCAAAATGGATGGCAGGTAAAGGCAGGCAATCCGGAATTATGTTTAAGCTCGGTGCGGCGCCAAAAAAGGATATTTTTGCTTCCTATAATTTGAGCGGGCTTGACGATAAAACTATCTGGAAAGAATATATGATGAGAGATACCGTGGCTCAATACTATTTTTCAAGGGGTGAACTGGCCATAGCTTCCGGAGACAGCAAGTCGGGGTTCGAGTATTTTGATAAGGCGAGAGCAGCAGGTGAAGATATCTCCTGGGTGAATAATAATATAGGAATATTCCTTGATAATATGGGAATGATTGAGGCGGCTATGGAGAATTATAAAAAGGCATTAGCGGCAAATCCAAAGTCCTTCGTAGTAAGATATAATCTGGGCCTGATCTATAAGAAGAAAAATATGCTGATCGAAGCAGAGGCGGAGTATAAAGAGGCAATCCGTCTGAATCCTGATTATTACGATGCTTTGAATAATATCGGCTCGATGTTCGTGAACAACGGCAGAGCTCTTGAAGCGGAAGAATATTTAAACCGGGCGATTTTTGTAAATCCCGAAAGCGCGGATGCATATTTTAACCTGGGCGTAGCTAAAAATGAACTGAAAAAATACGACGAAGCGCTTAAGATCTTTGACCAGGCATTAAAACTTAATCCTTTTTTTGCTGAAGCGTATAACGGTAAGGCTTTTTCGTATTTTTATATGAATGATATTGATAAAGCAATGGAAATGTGCGTGGTGGCGTTAAAAATTAATCCCAATTTTAAGGAAGCAGCAACAAATTATCAACGCATGAAACAAATGAGAGGAAGATGACCTTAAGGCATTTCTTTTATGGCGCAGGTTTGCTGATAATTGCATTTGCAATCTATTTTAACTCACTGCCAAACGGGTTCAATCTGGATGATAACGCAATAATTAAAGATAATCCTCTGGTAACAAATCTGAAAAATATTCCAAAAATATTTGTCTCAAACTACTGGGCGAATACGCCGTATGAAAAAGGCGTGCTGCTGTATAGACCTATCCCTGTATTGACATTAGCTGTTGACAATTTTATCTGGGAAGGAAAGCCTTACGGCTTTCATTTTACAAATGTACTGATAAATGCAGTAAATATAGTGCTTTTGTTCTATGTCCTAATTTTTATGTTCGGGGATGCGCTGAAACCAAGGTATGCGGCCCTTGCGGCACTTTTGTTTGCCCTGCATCCGGTCCATACCGAAGCAGTGAATATGATAGTGGGAAGGACAGAACTCCTTGCGGCGTTCTTCTCTTTCTTAGCAATAATATTTTACCTCCGGAAAAACATAGCCGGAGCTCTCATATTATTTTTCTGCGCACTTTTGTCAAAAGAAATAGCTGTAACCATTCCGGTCATGCTTTTTCTTTATGAGTTGTACTCAAAAAAGAAGATAGAGATAAAAAACTACTTTTTCTTCGCCCTCGTGCTCGGCGTCTACCTTGGGTTACGCTACTTTGTTCTTCATGGTCTATCAAGCATCCATCAGGAAGGCATCCTTGCAGGTCAGGATATCTGGGCAAGAGCCGCTACGGTGATATATGTAATCGGGCTTTACCTGAAACTCTTATTTGCTCCTTTTTACCTTACCGCCGATTACAGCGACTACACGTTACCGGCATCATTACTTAGTTTCAAGGTTATTCTCTCTCTTACTGCGATTCTTCTGCTCCTGGCTATTGCCTGGAAACATAGGGAGAAAAAATGGATACTGACTTTTGGGATTCTCTGGTTCTTTATTACGATATTACCCGTGTCGAATATAATATCTATCGGAGCCCTGTTGGGTGAACGGTTCATGTACGTTCCTTCGGCCGCCTTTGCCTTGATAATCGCCGCCCTTTTTGTTTATTGGAAAAATATATTTGTACGAAGCATTCTCGTTGCAGTTTGTACTCTTATCTGCATAGTCTTTGGTATCTACACGTTCAACCGTAACTTTGACTGGAAGGACAGTTTCACGCTCTTTGCCGCCGCTGAAAAAAATCAGCCGAATAACCCCAGAGTAAACTATTTTATGGGATTAAAAGCCGAGACAGATAAAGACATCGCCAAAGCAATAAAATATTATGAAATGACAGTTAAGGAATTTCCCACCAACAACTGGAAACCGGACAGCAACACCGTGAACAACATGAAAGCTCGAATCAAAGAGCTTGGGGGAATCGCCGTCAACAAGTTGGAGTCAGAATCAATCGCTCTCTACAACACCGGCCTAAAGCTTTACAAAGAGAAAAAATACAAAGAATCCCTTGAAAAGCTTAAAAAAGCAGTGGAACTGAACACCTTCTACGCCGATGCCTACGTAGTGATAGGCGGTATATATGTAGAGAGGCAGGACCCCAAAAATGCCATCGAATATTTCGAGAAAGCCCTGAAAGTAAATCCCAATCATCCCGAGGCGAAAGAGAATCTAAAGAGAGTTAGAGAATACTATAAAATCAAATAAAATTCAAAAACAAGCACTAAGATTTAAGCACTAAGCACTAAACAATTACTTAAATAACTAATAACTAAAGAAAAAAAGTGCGAAAAGGGGACTGACAACAGGCGTTTTCGGTGTCTGTCCCCAATTTAAGCAGTTAAAGCTAAGGAGGTGGCCTTACGTGGCGACAGTAAACGTTTCTAAAAAGACAAATTTTGAGAAATTTAAACTTTTATACTACCCTGTTTTCTTTTTAGCGATTGTCCTGTGGTTTTTATGTTCAGGGATAGACAATGTTGTTAATTTCAAGCTTTTCATCGTTGGTAAAATAATTGTGGGTATATTATTTATAATTCAGACTGTGTCGCAATTAAATTACTAACATGATATAATATGGCATATTCACTCCAAAGGAGCAAGCCATGTATCGCACTGGTGACAGAAAT
>MFGV01000079.1 GCA_001778375.1 Candidatus Firestonebacteria bacterium RIFOXYD2_FULL_39_29 | reverse complement strand
AAATGTTTAAGTTCGGTTAAAAAACCGCTTCTTGGTTCCAGTTGTCAAAGAACGGTGTTTCTAGAAATAATTGCGACACAGTCTGAATTACTAGTGACTAATGACTATTTAAGGAAAGCGGTTAAATCACCGCTAATATTCATGTTATTTTTTGAGGCGGGTGTTTTTTCCCGCCAACAATAAATAGTCACTAGTCATTAGTCCTTAGTAATTTGTTTACTGTTGAAGTAATTATACTCCAAATTAGAGGAATCGTGAATAGATAAATCACAGATTTATATGGATTTTTTGAAACCTGAGCCGTTATAATAGTTTTATGGAAAACCTTTTGGATACGCTTAAAATAGACGTTCATATAGCAAAACATTCTATTTGCGGGAAGTGGTGGAACTTTGATTCAAACGATCCTTTTACAAGAATATACTATATAGACAGCGGTGAAGGGTTGATGTTCGTGAACAAAAAGAAGATTCGGTTGCTGGCAGGGCATCTATATATAGTACCTGCTTACTCAAGGTTAAAAACCATAGGCGGTAAGGATTTTGGGCAGTATTGGGTTCACTTTTCCGCAAAGATATTTTCTACCATTGAATTGTTTAAAATTCTGAGCCCTGTGCTTGATGTGAAGCTGAAAAGTCCGGGTGAAGTTGAGAAAATATTCAAAAGACTCCTTTTTGTCAGTAAAAACAAAGACCTTAAAAGCCGTTTTGAGGCGGATGCGATAGTAAGATATCTCCTTTCATTCTTTATCCCAAAAGCTGTTCCGGACGGTTACGGGAAAAAAATAGAAAAACTGGTTAAGTTTACGGATGTCCTGAAGTACATAGAAGAGAATTTAATGAACCAAATATCCGTTGAAGAGCTCTCCTCTAAAGCCGGCTTAAACCCTGTTTATTTTTCAAATTCTTTTTCCAAAACCTTCGGATTATCCCCCGTAAAATATGTCAACTCCCAAAGAATAGAAAAAGCAAAGATCTCCCTCGCTGCAAGCGATAAACGCCTTGACGAAATAGCCGACGAAACAGGCTTTGCAGATCCTTTTTACTTCTCCAAATTATTCAAGAAATACACAGGAAACTCTCCGTCAGAGTACAGAAAGAAAGTAAGATATGAGATCAGTTAAAAGTAAAATTAGCACTGTTTGACAAGGATATTTCTATTTGCTATAATGCCTGTATGAGTCCAACAGTATTTCGCGAGAAAGGCTATAGGTTTTATTTTCTTTCTAATGAGGAACAAAGAATCCATGTTCATGTTGAGTGTTCGGACGGCGAGGCAAAGTTCTGGATTGAGCCGATAATCTCGTTAGCGACTTATTGCAAGTTAAGTCCAAAGCGGTTGAACGAGATAAGAAAGATTGTGGAGGAACACAAAGATGAAATTACTAAAGAATGGAAAAGACACTTTAGTCAGCGTTGAAAACATAACCGGCTTTGGTATTTGGCTCTTGGTCAAAGGCAAAGAGTATTTTATGAACTACGAGACATATCCTTATTTTAAAGATGAGAATGTAAACCACATTACGAATGTAAAGCTGCTGCATGAGTCGCATTTGTATTGGCCGGAACTGGATGTGGACTTGGAAATAGACAATCTTGAGAATCCGGAAAAGTATCCGTTGAGGAGTAAAGTCGCACGGTAGAGCTTGATCAAAAGTACGGGATAAAGTTAAGCAAAGCGAGAGAAAAGATTCTTGTCAAGTAACAGATAGTCTGGGTAAGGGGTAGGGGGGTTCTAAAGAAATCAAAATATCACTATTGCAAAATAAAAACTTTTTAAGCTTACGGTTTTCAGGAAAGTGTTAAGGAAGCTGGAACAAGGGATCCTTGGCACTCAAAGAAACAGAAAAAGTAGGTGCTGTCCCGGAATTTGTTTTTGCATTAAAGCCTTTGAATAATTTGAAATAACTTTTAACCGGGAGCGACTTCACTTGGCAAATGGGTATAAGATTCCTGAGGAGTACGAGGTAGAATATTATAGATCAAGCAATTAAATAAATTGGGGGAGTATCAAAGGTCAATTATAAAGGAAAGGAGTTTTATGTTCAGTAAGAGTAAAAAAAACATATTCAGTCCAGTATCAGCGATTATTGTTATTTTTGCTTTTTCAACATTGTCCTATGCGGAACTTCATTTTGGTATTATTAATAAGGTAAAGAAAGAAGTCAAAACATTGAATGATGGGAAAAAGGCCCCTCTGCTTTCCGGAAGTAGTGTCAGCCCTGCAAATGGTAATGTTGGGACTGTTTTTACCTATACAATAACATATTTAGATTTTAATAATGATGCTCCTGCGAGTGGCTATCCAAGAGTTGCTATTAAAAAGGGCGGAGTAACGGTTACAACAGTAGTAATGACATCAGCGGGTAGCGGGCAGTATAGCAATGGTAAAGTATATAGCGGCCAATACCAAATAAATACTGCAGGAACTGATTATACCTATACCTATGAGGCAACTGATGTTGAAGGTAATGTATCTGTAATTGTAAATGGAAGTGGTCCAACAGTGAATAGCTTAATTATATTTGCAGTTACGAGTATATCTCCAATCAGTGGACCTAATGGAACTAATGTAACAATCAATGGCACGGGCTTTGTAAATGGAGCCACGGTAAAGATTGGAAGTACAAGTTGCTCTAATACTTCTTTTGCTAGTTCAATAAAACTAACAGCAACAACACCCACAAATGTTCTCGGTTCATACAATGTAGTAGTAACAAATCCTGATACAAGCACAGCAACATTAACTAATGGTTTTACATATAGTGGAGGAGATGGCGGTGGAGAAAACGGGAATATTGTAGTTGAAAATGTTGTTTTGGCAAATAAAGATACTGTCGGGAAAACAAATAATATCAGGTTTGATATTGCCTGGGATAACTCCTGGTTTACAGCCGG
The DNA here is from genome assembly GCA_001778375.1 of Candidatus Firestonebacteria bacterium RIFOXYD2_FULL_39_29. Lineage (NCBI taxonomy): Bacteria > Candidatus Firestoneibacteriota > Candidatus Firestonebacteria bacterium RIFOXYD2_FULL_39_29. The sequence goes on along the minus strand of MFGV01000079.1, from coordinate 22,690 downwards.
CGCTCCAAGTCCTACGGCAAACTGGGATGCGGCTTGGGTGTTTGCTAAATTTTCAAAATCAACAGACGGGGGTTCCTCTTGGTCAACTTGGAATCATTGCACTTTATTAAACACCGGGAATGTTGCACCTGTCGGTTCGCAGATGAGTTTTGGCGATACAGGTGGTGTATACAAAGGAGCCTTTATTTATCGTTCTTCTGCCGGCACTGGTTCAGTAGATTGGAATCTTGCAGAACTTAGATGGAATTATGGAACTGATGCCGTTTCCGATACCGACCTTGTACAGGTAAAAGTCTTTGCAGTAGAGATGGTTTATATCCCTGCAGGTCCTTTTTATATCGGGGATGCCAACAATGACAACTACGGTAACTTCTTGAAATCAGATGGCGCATATGTAAAAGATAAAGTATTACCTGAATATCAGATAACTTCAGAAAACGCTATTACGGTTGGTACGGCAGTTGATAATCTCTATTATGATGCCGATATCGGTCACGTCGGCGACCAATCAGGTCCCATCCCTGCAGGTTTTCCCAAAGGGTACAATGCGTTTTACATTATGAAATGCGAAATATCCCAAAGGCAATATTGCGAGTTTTTAAATACACTTGCACTTACGCCTACCCAGTTCATCAGTAGAATTAGTAATTATTACGGCAGTTACCGTAATTATATAAAACTTGCCTCAAACGGTAAATATGGCTGTGATGCGAATAATAATGCCGGTGCTTGGGGTTCTGCTGATTTTGCACTTATGAATGAAAGTAACGATGGAGAATGGGTAGCCTGCAACTATATATCTTGGATGGATGTAGCCGCATACACAGACTGGGCGGCTCTTAGACCCTTTACAGAATTGGAGTTTGAAAAAGCCGCAAGAGGCGGTCAGGCTGCAGTAAATGATGAGTATGCCTGGGGAAATACTATTTTGGAATCTTTAACTACTTCTCTTTCGAATGCATGTACTAAGTTGGAAGCCCCAAATCAGGGAAATGCAAATTTGCAGGGGTGTTCGCCACAGGGACCCTATCGTTGCGGTAGTTATGCGGACGCAGGTGCCACCCGCACAAACTCAGGTGCTGGCTATTACGGAGTGCTTGACCTTTCCGGGAACTTATGGGAAAGGATTGTCACAGTGGGAAATCCAACAGGGAGAGGCTTTACGGGTACACACGGAGATGGAAGTTTAATTTCTTTCGGTGATGCTACTAATTCTGATTGGCCCGGTTTTGTTGCTTCGGCTGTTACAGACGCTACAGGTAGCGGTTTTCGCGGCGGCTATTGGGACTACATTACATTCGACGCCCGCATGTCGGCCCGCTACTTTTCCGCTGACACGTACGCGTTTCGCAACAACGCTTTCGGCGGTCGTTGTGCCAGGACTTCCCCCTGATTTTTGCTCTTTTATTCTTTGTTGTTTGGAGATTTAAACTATGGAAAGGATAACGCCGGTTGTAGAGAAACACTATCAATTGATTCTTTGGATTTTGCCAAAAATAGCCAATTTCCCAAAGGACCAAAGATTTTTGTTGGCAGACCGGATAGAATTAATGTGGTAAAGAGCGGTTGGTATATGTTCCAATATCGAAAGGTGAAAAGCAGGATAAAATGATGAACAAGAAGAAATATTCTAAATTAATGTTTATTGCATTATTATCAGTCAATATATTTATATTGCAATCATTTGCTGAAGAAACAACGAACCTACAGCAGAAAACTGAGTTAATTAAGTTTGATACTACCAAAATCAATTTAACGGGTAAGTTAGGTGTAAGTTTTGGATACCCTTATGCAGCGATAAAATATGGCTTATCGGCAAGTATAACCGGAGAGGTAAAAGTTGCGTTCGATTTTGTTGAGCCGATATATGTGTTTAGCGGAAGAGTGTATTATAATATTTATCGGGATAGTGTTGTAATTGGATATGTGGGCTTAGAAGGTGGATGGACTACTTTTAATACAGAGGGCACGGCAGGTACTGGCTATTATGGAATGGTGTTTTTGGGAGCAGAATATTTTATTAATAAAGGTCTTAGTGTTGGAGTTGATATCGGTCCTAATTATATGGTTGTAGGAACTAACTATGGCGGGTTAGATTTAAAATCCGGCAGCCTTGATTGGGTTTACAATTTAAGTGTAAATTTGTATTTTTAGCGGTAAATCTAAAACTATTCAACTAAAATAGCCCATCCCTGCAAGTTTAAGGTTCTTCATTCGCCATCCTTTCTGAAAGCTTACAGTTTTATAGCCATGACAAAGGTTTAATTATGGGCGGAAAAATGCTAAAATACAACAATGCGGGGATTGAATAGGGTAGTTGTAAAAGCATTATTCGTGTGTTATTATTGAGTAGATACAAAAATATATATGGGAGGTAGGGCAGATGAATAAGAATGTCAGAAGGGCAATGCTTGCGGGGTTGGGCGCGCTTACGCTCACGGAACAGCTTTCAAAGAAGATACTTGTTGAGCTTGTGAAAAGAGGGTCGGTTTCGGAAAAGGAAGCTAAAAGCAGGGTGGACAGTGTAATAAAGGAAGCGGTAAAGACCAAGAAAAGGATAGAAACTGCGGCAGAGGCTGAAGTGAAAAAACTTATAAAAAAGCTTGATCTTGCCACTATGTCTGACCTTAGGGCTATGGAAAGTAAACTCAAGAAAAAAAGGAAAAAATAGTATTTTAGATGGACCTGATAAAAATAGGCCGCACATATAAAAATTTTAGACGTCTTCGCGAGATACTCAATGTTTTTGCAAAATACGGGTTTGAGTATGTTATTCACAGGATAAACCTTGCGAGGCATGTTACCCTGCGAAAACGGGTGGTAAAACCGAAAGAGCTCAAAAAGTCCGACATTTTTGATTCTGCGGTAAAAATAAGAAGTATGTTCGAGGAGCTGGGGCCTACTTTTATTAAGTTTGGGCAGATACTTTCCCTCCGCGCTGATATTCTTCCCCAGCATTTCATTGAAGAGTTATCAAAATTGCAGGATGCGGTCAAACCCTTTCCTTTTCAAGAGGCAAAAAAGATCCTGGAATTGTCTTTGGGTAAACCTTATGACAAGGTGTTTTCCAGGGTGGATGAGATACCTTTAGCCTCTGCTTCTATTTCACAAGTGCATTACGCGGTAATGAAAGAGGGTGGGGAAAAGGTTGTTATAAAAATCCAGCGTCCCGGGATAAAGGAAGAGATAAAGAGGGATCTGGATATACTTTTTACTCTTGCGCGTCTTATTGAAAAACATATCCCTGAATCTAAGGTTTATAATCCGGTCGGTGTTGTTGAGGAGTTTGGTCAGGCCATGAGCCGCGAGCTGGATTTCACCTATGAAATGGCGCACGCGGACAAGATCAGAGACTTTTTCAAAGGCAGTAAAACCGTTCATATTCCCAAGGTGTATTTTGATCATTCCGGAGAGCTCGTTATGATTATGGAGTATATAGACGGGGTAAAACTCTCTTCTACTTCTAATTTTCCGAAGCACCGGAAAAAAGTTATTGCCCGGCATCTCATTGACTTGTACTATGTGATGGTATTCGAACGCGGATTTTTTCAGGCGGACCCTCATCCCGGCAATATATTTGTCATGAAAAATAATGTTATAGGTCTTGTGGATTTTGGCATGACCGGAAAACTTACACAAACGAATATTAAGAAATTTTCCTACCTGGTGCTTTCTTTTATGGAAAAAGACCTGGACATAAATGTGGAAGAGTACAGACTGCTCGGTATTGTTTCCGAAGATGAAGAAAATGTAGATTTTGAAAAAGAAGCTGTAATGATGATGGAACGCTACCGCCGGTTTCCTCTCGATAAAATTAATATGGGGAATGTCATATATGAGTTGTCCGACCTTGCGCGTAAATATGGGTTTAAATTAAATAAAGATTTTGTTTTGCTGGGAAAGGTCTTTTTTACCGTGGAAAGCGTTATCCGTGAGATTGATCCGGATTTTAATTTTGTTGAAGCGGCAAAACCTCACGCGCTAAGATTTCTAAAAGAAAGTGTCAAACCTGCACGTCTTCTTAATGATGCAAAAACCGGTGCACTTTCGATATTCAGCTTTTTAAAAACCATACCAAGAGATATCGGCGAGATCTTTAAGAAAATAAAGAAAGGGGAGTTGGAAATAGAATTTGTTCATGTAGGGTTGGAGCCTCTTATACGGGAGATGGACCGGGCAACTAACCGGCTTACCGCGGCATTTATAATAGGCGCGCTAATAATCGGTTCTTCTATTATAACATATTCGGGAGTGGGACCAAAATTCATGGAAATACCCCTTTATGGTTTTCTAGGTTATTTTGTTGCAGCCTTCCTGGGCTTTGTGCTGGTTATTTCGATACTGAGGTCCGGCAAGTTATGAGCCTTATGGGAATAGATTACGGCGACAAGCGGATAGGCGTTGCAATTACGGATGAACTTACCGGTTCGGCCCATCCTTTAAAAGTCATTCAGAATGCTGTCGGTATCCGCGAGATTAAAAAATTGGCTGAAGAGTACGGGAATGTCGAAAAATTTGTTGTCGGGATGCCTTATAATTTAAAAAGTGAAGTAGCTTTTAAAGCCAAACAGGTGCTTCTCTGGATAGACAAACTTAAAAAAGAAGTGAACATACCCGTGGAAACCTGGGATGAGAGATTTTCCACCTCCGAAGCAAAAGATATTCTTATAAACGCTGACGTCAGCAGAAAAAAAAGGAAGGAAGTAATAGATAAAATGGCAGCCTGTATCATTCTTCAGAGTTATGTAGATGCTCAAAAAAGCGGAAAGAAAGGTTTTTAATAGTGAAAAAGCATAAAAAAGAGTTTAAAAAAAAGAAATGGAATATAAATCATATTATTTTCCGGAATATTATTATATTGGTTGTCGTTGCAGTTATTCTTCTTCTCCCGTTTCTTCCGGCCGGTATCAGCGCAAAAACAAAGTTTGTTGATATTCCCAAGGGTTATGGCGCTTCAAAAATATCTTATGTCCTGAAAAAAGAAGGAATTATTCGTTCACGGCTGGTGTTTCGTATCATTTCTAAATTCCGGGGCGGACATATGAAAGCCGGGGAGTATGAACTTTCTTCTTCCCTGCTGCCCTGGAGCATAATTACAATGATGAAAGCAGGTAAGGTGGTTAGTCATCCCATAACTATTCCTGAAGGGTTTACCGTAGGGCAGGTTGCGTCATTATTTGAGGCCAAAGGTCTTGCCGTGAAAAAAAGAATGGAAGAACTTTGTAATGATAAAGAATTCATAAAAAAATGCGGTATTGAAGCCTCGGGTCTGGAAGGATATCTTTTTCCGAGTACGTATTTTATTACGAAGGATATGACGGAAGAAGATATCCTCTTAATGATGACCAAAGAATTCAAAGATATGTGGAAAAAGAACGGATTTGACCGGGATATTATCACAAAAAAGAAGAAGATGAATGATGTACTAAAGCTGGCTTCAATTGTAGAGAGGGAAGCTGAAACGGATTTTGACCGTCCGCTAGTGGCAGGGGTTTTTACTAACCGATTAAAGAAAAATATGAAGCTTGAATCGTGCGCAACGGTTGTTTATGCTTTCGGAGAAAAAGAAATGTATAAGGATCATTTAACAGGCAGGGATCTTATGATTGATTCTCCTTATAATACTTATCTGCATCACGGTCTTCCTCCGGGGCCGATATGCAATCCCGGAATTGATTCGATAAAAGCCGCCGTTTTCCCAGCTGTGACCAGAATGCTTTTCTTTGTATTGAAGCAGGACGGCAGTCATTCACATACTTTTTCTGAAACAAAACAACAACACGAAAAAGCAATAAGAGCAGCCAGAGAAGCAAGTGAAGCAAAGAAAAGTAAGTGAAGCAAGTTGAGCGAAGTCTAAATATCTGACTATAAATCTTCGCGAAATCCGCCTAGGCGGAGAAAGCAAATGCAGCAAGGGAAGCAAAAAAAGCAGGGAAAGTGGAAGAAACAAAGAAAATTAAATGAAGCAAGTTGAGCGAAGTATAAATATCTGACCATAAATCTTCGCGAAATCCGCCTGGGCGGAGGAAGCAAATACAGCAAGTACAGTAAAGGAAGTAAAAGAAGTAAAAGAAGTAAAAGAAGTAAAGCAAGGGAAGTGACAAAATGTACTATTAAAACATATAGTAATCATTTTGTCATCCCCGAGTGTTTTTATCGGGGATCCAGTGTATTAAAAAGATAAATAAAGCCTCTGGATCCCCGCCTACGCGAGGATGACAGAAAAATTGGAGCTATCTATGATTAAAATTGACGGTGTTACAAAAAAGTACGGGAGTTTTACGGCAGTCGACAATCTTAATCTTGATATTAAAAAAGGGGAGATCTTTGGGTTCCTCGGACCTAACGGAGCGGGGAAGACCACTACCCTCAAGATGATGAGCGGGCTTTTGAAAATCAACACCGGAAAGATAACTATCGGCGGGCATGATATTACCGCAAATCCTATTGAAGTAAAAAAAATAATAGGCTTTATCCCTGACCGTCCTTATATCTATGAAAAACTAACCGGCAAGGAGTTTCTGGATTTTATTGCGGGGATTTATCATCTGGAATACGATAAAAAGGAATCCAAAATTAAGAATCTTTTGCAGTTGTTTGAACTTGATAAGTGGGGGGATGAACTCATTGAAAGTTACTCCCTCGGGATGAAACAAAAGATTGTGATGGCCGGGAATATTCTTCATGACCCGGATGTTTATATAGTGGATGAACCGATGGTCGGCCTCGATCCAAAAAGCGCCAAGATCGTTAAGGAGATATTTATTGACCTCGGGAAGTCCGGAAAAACTCTCTTTATCTCCACTCATTCTCTGGAAATAGTCGAGTCTCTCTGCGACACAATCGGTATTATCATGAATGGCAAGATAATCGCTAAAGGAACAATAAAAGAAGTAAAAGAAATGGCAAAAACAGAAAAATCCGGTCTTGAAGATATTTTCCTGAGTTTGACAGGTTCCCCCGATCTGACGAATGTGCTGGAGCATATTAAGTGAAGAACGTAGTTTACGGTTTACAGTTTACAGTTTACAGTATGCAGTGTAAAGTGTTCAGCTTTAGCAGTTTTTAACTGTAAACATTACACCAGGAGTGTTATGGATCATTTTCTAAGATTACTAAATATTGGATGGAAGAGTTTTCGGAATGGGGCGAAACGCAAAGAAAAGGGCTCTTTTACAAGGAAAGTTGTACTAACCGGTATTTCTGTTGTGTTTCTTGTTAGCGTTTATTCCATATTCTTTTCCATGCTGCGGTATTTTAATACAATCCCTATGTTTGGAAATATTTTAGTCTGGAAACTGCTCGGAATGGTTTTTATATCATTCTTGTTCATGCTTTTATTTTCAAATGTTATAGTGGCAATATCGACATTTTATCTTTCGGACGATATGGTGCAGTTGATCTCTTCTCCGATCCCTGTTCCGGCTATAGTAGCTTCCCGGTTTGTACATGCGGTCATTAACAGCTCCTGGATGGTGCTTGCCATGGGACTTCCTATTTTCGCCTCGTACACCGTGGTTTTAAAAGGCAGTCTCCTCACTTTTGCTTTTTCCATGCTGGTTTTATTCCTGCTTTTACTGCTGGTCGGTTCTCTAAGTATATCTTTTGCTATGGGTATGATGAGAATATTCCCTGCCAGGCGGACCCGCGATTTCTTTATGATCTTATCCGTGATTGCAATAAGTTTTATTGTTATAATGTTCCGCCTGATCAAACCTGAAAGGTTCACCGATCCGCATGAACTGGCGGGCTTTACGGAGTTTATGGCTTCTTTTGAAACTCCTGATGCGCCCTACCTGCCGAGCGGCTGGGCGGCAAATGCCATTACTTCTTTTTTTCACAAGGAGTATAAAGCTGCTTATTTAAATCTGTTTTATCTGGTAATTTCGTCTGCGGCAGGTTTAACCTTTATGCTGTATCTAGGGAAACTCGCATTTCTTAAAGGCTGGTGGAATACCGCCGAGAATCAACTGAAAAAATATAAAAAGAAAACAATTGACGCCTATGATCTCAGAAAAATGTTTCCTTTTGTAAAGTCAAATATAATAGAAGTGGCCGTAAAGGATATAAAGAATTTTACCAGGGATTCCTCCCAGTGGCCCCAGTTATTCATGTTGATCTCGGTTATTATTATATATCTTTTTAATGTTACCAACTTATCTCTGGACCGTTTGCCCAAAACTCTTTACGCGAGGTATATAAATGATATTATATTTTTTCTGAACATGGGGTTTGCCGGATTTATTATTGCTGCAGTTGCCGCCAGGTTTGTCTTCTCTGCAGTCAGTCTTGAAGGCCGGGCTTTTTGGGTGATAAAGACCAGCCCTCTTTCCCCTAAGAAATACATCTGGGAAAAATTCTGGCTGGCCTTTTTCCCTTTATTGTTTTTATCCGAACTCCTGATAGGCCTTTCTATTTACTTTCTTAAGATAGACTTTTTCATGTCCCTGGTTTCAATAATTATGGTATTTTTCTTTTCCCTGTGTATCTCCTCTTTAGGTATAGGTATTGGCGCTGTTTATCCGAAGTTTAAATCTGATAATACAGCAGACATTGCGGCCAGCTACGGCGGGATAATTTATATGATATTTTCAATGATATACATAGTGATCTCTGTAGTCCTGATAGCAATTCCGGTAAACTCATATTATGCAAAAAAAGTAATAGGCAAAGCTAATTATAGTGAGAATTTCATAGTTGCAGCTGTTGTAATATTTTTTATAATTCAATTGATAGTCATGGTCGTACCCATGCGTTTAGGTGAAAAATCCCTGCATAACATAGAAGCCTAGAGGTCCTGGATTGTCAACAAAATAGATTTCCCGGCAGAAAATAACCCTAAAAACGAAGTAGGAATATTCAAGTTAAAGTAAAGAAAAGCGTATATGGTTGTTTCTTAATCAGTGGAATCCAAAAGTTTGCAATCTCTTCGAGAGATCTGCCTTACATAACTGGCGGAAGCGGAATCGAACCCGAAATCCTACTAAAATATCAATATTCTTAATGCCAATAATGGTGTACTTTCTACTTCGGATTTCGGGATAAAACATATATTGAAAAAGTAACAAAAAATATAGTAATCTATGGTATACTAAAAAAAAGCAAGAAAGGATGTGTCATGAAAAAGAAACTCTTATTGAAGCGTGCAAAATTGTATAGGAACCTCGCAAGGCTGTTCTTAATGCCGGCATTTATCTGTGTTCTTCTGTCTATGTTCGCATCAGTTCCCTTGTTTGGATGTTCTATTCCTGTTTTTAAGTACGCCTTGCAGGCCTGGCAGCCGGGAAGGTATGAAATTGCGGTGTTTTATAAAAAAACATTAAGTGAAAGTGATAACTTGCTTGTAAAAACACTGGATGCATATGAAACAAGCGGAAAAGCAAATGTAACTATACGTACCGTTGATATTACACAGAAGATGGATGAGACAACAAATTCAATTTGGAGATCAATAAAGCCCGCCAAGCTTCCTGTAATGGCGGTATTTTATCCGTTTATAGTTTTTGAAGGTGAGCTTAGCAAAAATGATGAGCCGGCCGTATGGCTTTCTGATTTAACAGAACAAAATATTAAACTGGTGATGGATTCTCCTGTGCGCAGGGAAATTGCCAGGCAAATATTAAATGAAGTCTCTATCGTCTGGCTTTTAGTGGAAAGTGGAGATAAAAAGAAAGATGCTGCTGCGGAAAAAACTTTAAAAACGGAAATTTCAATACTTGAGAAAAATATTGTATTACCGGAACCTAATGAGTTTGACTATCCTTATACTGATAATTCAAAAATTAAATTTACTTTATCTGTCATAAAAGTATCCCGCCGGGATGTAAATGAAAAATTTCTGGTTAACTCCGTTCTGAACAGCACAAAATTAATCAGCTCAAAAGATATTGAAAAGATAAAAGATCCTGTGGTGTTCCCGATATTCGGACAGGGACGGGTGTTTTATCCTCTAATTGGCGTAAATATCAGTCCGGATGGAATAAGAGAAACAGCAGAGTTTATAGCCGGACCGTGCTCGTGCACTGTCAAAGAACAAAATCCGGGAATTGATTTGCTTATGAATATGAAATGGGAAAGCATTATTGCGAGCGCGCCTGTTATTGAAAAGAAGCCGCCGCTGAAAAGTATCTCCGATTTTACTGATTCCGTAAAAAAACAGGAAGTAACAGCAGACGCTGAGGCCGGGCAAAGCAGATTAGATGTGAATACCGGCAAGTCAGATAATCTTTTTCGCAATGTAATATATCTTATCCTGGGTTTGGCTGTGGCTGCCTTTGCCTGGTATATTTTTCATATCGTTATGTCAAAGAAAACCCCGGTTGTCAGCCCGAGGGGTGAATTTGGCATAAATAAAAGAAAAACTTCACATAGTAAAAAATCATTGCGTAAACGCGGAAAGCTCCGCATTAAAAATAAATAGATTTTAGAGGAAGTTATGAGTATTATTCAACTGGTTATTAAAGAAATACTTTTCAGAAAATCCGGTATTTTGCTCGCCCTTTTATCTGTTGTAGTCGCAGTTTCCTGCCTTGTCGGCGCTTTTACACTTCTAAAAGTCCATGATTTAAGTACTGACCGGATTATCTCGGAAAAAGAAGCTCAAACGCGGAAAGAAATGAAAAAGATGGAAGATGACTACCGCAAAATAATGAAAAACCTCGGATTTAATCTTTTAATTCTTCCGAAGGACCAGAAAATTGACGATTTGTATTCAAATGATTATTCAACAAAATATATGCCTGAGAAATATGTAGAAACTCTCAAAAAATCGAAATTAATGACATTGATACGTCATTTGGTACCGATATTGCAGCAGAAAATTAAATGGCCGGAAAAGGAACGGACTATTATTCTTATCGGGGTGCGCGGTGAAAAAGCAGATACCGGATTAAAAGAAGAAAATATGTTTGATCCTATTTTGCCGGGAACAGTGGTCGTGGGATATGAACTCCATAAAAGTTTGGGCATAAAGATAAACGAAAAGATTACTTTGCTGGGCAAATCCTTTACGGCGGTTAAATTGCAGGAAGAACGGGGGAATAAAGACGATATTTCATTATGGGTTAATCTTAAAGAAGCTCAGGAGATGTTCGATAAAAAAGGAATTATTAACGGTATAATGGCCCTTGAATGCTATTGCCCTCTTCCAATTATACAGAATATCAGGAGTGATATTGCTAAAATATTGCCGGACACGCGTATTGTAGAGTTCTCGAGCGATGTAGTAACACGCGCTGAAGCAAGGGCAAGGGCTGAACAGGCAGCGAAAGATTCTGTTATCGCTGAGAAAAATAACAGGTCCAAATTAAGAGCCGAAATGGAGAATTTTACTTCAATACTGGTTCCTCTTGTAATACTTGCCTGTGCAATTTGGGTCGGTTTTATGTTTTTTGGTAATGTCCGTGAAAGAAAATTTGAAATAGGCATACTCCGAGCCATGGGTTGTTCTTCTTTTGATATTATGAAACTCTTCCTCTTTAAAGCGGGAATTATCGGCCTTATTGCCGGTCCTGCCGGTTATTTGTTTGGTTTACTTATCGGAAGTTCTATCGAAAACAGTACTGCCGGAGTATTTTCTTATTTTGATCCTAATTTGTTTATCTGGGTTTTGATGCTGACGCCTCTGGTTTCTTGTCTTGCTTCCTGGATACCGGCAGTTACCGCCGCCGGACAAGACCCCGCAAACATATTGGGAAAAGAGTGAAATACAAAAGAGATTTACAATTGACGAATGACAATTGACAATTTAATGTAGGCAGGAAAAGCACTGCCAATATAATAATAACACATTAGTGTGGAACGTGAGCAACGTGTAACGTTAGTAACATTCTAACTTATAAGTAAGGAGTATATGTATATCTTAGAACTTAAGAATATCTCCAAGACATACTTGAAATCAAAGTGCGATGTTCTCGCTCTCAAAAATATTTCCTTGGCATTGAAGCCCAAGGATTTTGTTGTAGTGCAGGGTTCAAGCGGCTGCGGTAAAACTACTTTACTTTTGATAGCGGGCGGGCTTTTAAAGCCGGATTCCGGTAAAGTTCTGATGGATAATCGGGATTTTTATACCCTATCTTCCGAAAAACGCGCTCAAATCCGAGCGCTAAGGATAGGCTTTGTATTCCAGCAATTCTTCCTGATTCCATATCTTAATGTTCTTGATAATATCCTTTCTGCCTCGCTCGGAGTAAAAACAAAACAGACGAAAGAGCGGGCAATGGAACTGATAAAACATTTTGACCTGGAAAACCGGATAAATCACTTTCCGTCGGAACTAAGCACGGGAGAGCGCCAGAGAGTAGCTTTAGCCCGCGCGGTATTCAACAAACCAAAACTGATACTTGCGGACGAACCCACCGGTAATCTGGATGCAAAGAACGCAGCTATTGTTGTAAGCTACCTGAAAGAGTTCGCAAAAAAAGGCAGCGCTGTTCTTCTTGTTACCCACAGTACTAAGATTGCTAAGTCGTTTAAAAATAGGATAAGGCTTTAAAAATGCAGGTTCTGGGTTCTTGGTACTGGGTGCTTGGAAAAAAGTACAAAATTACAAATAAATGGTTTTTATATATTAACATCACATTGACGTAGCACCCGTAATCCGCCTTTAAGGCGAGATCTCTCCAAAGTATTGGAGGACCCGATACCCGTAACGTTTTTTTTAAGAGAGGCCTAATGAAAAAAGTAATAGTAAGTTTAGTGCTGATCCTGATTTTTTGTTTTGGATTAAACGCAGCGCCTTTGCTTAAGCAAGGGCAGCTTCTTGCCATAGTAGGAGATTCCATTACCGAGGAAAAAGGATACAGCAAGCTTATTGAAACATATATTACCTGCTGCTATCCTGAGCTCAAGGCAAGGTTTCTTCTTATGGGGTGGGCAAGTGAGAAAGCCGCTGGATTTGACAAAAGAATGGATAATGACCTTCTGCCTTTTAAACCGGACGTTGCGACGGTCTGCTACGGTATGAATGACGGTAAATACAGAAAATATGAGCAGGGTATTGGTGAGGACTATGAATCATCATTAAATAGTATCGTAAGCAGGTTAAAACAAAATAACACTCTTGTATTGGTCGGATCGCCGGGCGCTGTTGATACTTATTACTATGACAAGAAAAAAAAGAAATACGGCTCAGAGGTTTATAATGAGACTTTGGGTAAGCTGGCAGAAATAGCAGGTAAAGTGGCAAAAAACAATCAGATGCTATATGTGGAAATTCATGAGCCGCTAATGACCGTAATGGCAAAAGCAAAAAGATCTTACGGGGAAGCTTTTGCAGTTTGCGGAACCGATGGTATACACCCTGGTGCGAACGGGCATGTGGTGATGGCTCAGTGTTTTCTTAAAGGCCTGGGTTTTGACGGAAATATCGGGACCATAACGGTGGATATGAAAGGAAAAACTGAGGCAAATGCAGGGCACAAAGTATTGTCAGCTCAAGCCGGTAAAATTGAGGTTGAAAGCTCCAGATATCCTTTCTGTTTCTTTGGAGAAGAGAAAGATACTGAACAAACCGCGAGTATCCTTCCGTTTGTCACTTTTAATGAAGAGCTGAACAGGCTTACATTGATTGTGGCAAATTTTGAAGGTGTAAAAGCAAAAGTAAAATGGGGGGAAGATTCTAAAACATTTACGAAGGAACAGCTGGAAAAAGGTGTAAACCTTGCCGCAGAATTTAGAAATAACCCGTTTTCAAAGCCATTTAGCGCCGTAGAAGCCGTAATTCTGGAAAAACAAACTTTGGAAACGGAAATGATAAAAAAATATATCACAAAGATCCCTGAAATGATCAAAGAGCTTAAAAAAGATGAAAGTAATAAAGCTATAATGGAAAAGAAGAAAAAGCTCCTAAAAGACCGTGAAAAACTAATGCAGAAAATCGAAGAAACTTTTATCCCCGTGAAACATGTTATTGAGATTGTAAAAGAGTAGATTATGAACATTAAAGTAAAAAGGATATTAATAATTCTTTCAGCCGGAGCTGTCCTTATCTCGGCTTTCCACTTTTCCAAGTGGGGTTTTACTTCTTCATGCAACTACGATAATACGAAGAAAGACGAAAAGCTGGAAGCTGCTTTAAAAGTCCACGTTGTAAAGCTTTCAGATGAGATACCACTGAAGAGTAAATCATCTTATAATAGAATAAAGATTTCTGCGGAGTATATCAAGGCAGAGTTTAAAAAAGCAGGTTATACTCCTGAAACTCAAAAATACGATATCAGTTCGATGCATTTTGAAAATATTTTTGTCACAAAAAAAGGTTTGACTGACAGGCTTTTAATAATTGGCGCGCACTATGACACATATTTCAACCCCGGTGCCGACGATGACTTAAGCGGAGTAGCTGTTATGCTTGAGACTGCAAAGCAGGCGATCAAAATTAATACCACTGATACTATTATTTTTGCCGCATTTGTAAACGAAGAACCGCCGAACTTTAAGACGGATACCATGGGTAGTTATGTCTTTGCCAAAGCGCTTAAAGAGAAAAAAGCAGAACTTTCCGGAGCTGTTATTCTGGAATCCGTCGGGTATTACTCTGATAAACCTGCTTCACAAACTTATCCTCCATTGTTTGGCTTTTTCTACCCGAATAAAGGAAACTTCGCAGCGTTAGTCTCAAATTTCAGTTCGAGAAATCTTGCAGCAAAGCTGGTAAGTTCCTTTAAAAATGCAACTTCTTTACCCTTGAAGAAAGCCGTAACTTTTGATTTCGTCCCCGGAGTGGATTTCTCTGACAATTGGGGTTTCTGGAAAGAAGGCTACCCTGCAGTCATGATAACAGACACTGCATTCTTCCGAAATCCAAACTACCACACAAGTAAGGATACTTATGAAAAGTTGGATTATCAGAAGATGGGAGAGATAGTGAAAGCGTTAAAGACTTTTCTAGAAAAAGGTTAAGGTGAGAATATGAGATTTATAGTTTTTATTATTCTTTTGTGTTTTGTTGCCCTAATATTGCTAAGCTTAATAGTGAGTATTATTTCGTTTTATAAAAAAAATATATTAACGGAGCTTTGCTTTTATTGCCGCCATTAGTATTGCTCATAATATTTATTCTTCCGGAATTTTTAGCTACTCAGGAGGCTGCTGAAATAAGTAAGCCGGTAGCGCAGATGAGGGGCGCGCAATCCGCACTCGAATTATTCTATAATCATTATAAATGTTATCCTGAAAATCTAGAAATATTAATTAAGGAAGGCTACCTGCAAAAGAACGGCAATGTTGATCCTTGGGTAAATAAAAATCAGTATAAACCAATTTATTCGAAAGACAGTAATCACAAGGCTGATAATTATTTGCTAGGAAGTAGCGGCGCCGATGGTAAATTTGATACAGAAGACGATATTAAACCCCCGATAAATACAATCAGGCATACATTTAAGAATAACATTGAGTTGAAAAAATGAAAATATTATTCAAGTCAAAAATACTGACTGTGATGATAGTTGTCTATACTGTTCTGGTCACGATAATTATTGGCGGATTATTATTTTTTAAAAAAGTATGAAGTTGGTTGGATACAATATTATATTTACCTTTTAGAATTGTTAATATGTTTAAATCTTTCGATTGCTAGTATTTTAGCTTTTAAAAACAAAAAAAGCATGAAAGGGATTTTATTATTATTACCAATAGTATTGTTTATTATTTTAGCTTATTTTTCTGATCCTTTTTATACGCCGCGCGAATACACAATAGAAGATAGCAAAGCAAGTATGAGAGGTGTCCAATCTTCACTTGAATTATATTATACTCATTATAAATATTATCCTAAAAACCTGGAAATACTAATTAACGAGGGTTATCTGCAGGAAGATGGAGGTAAGGATTTATGGAAAAATAATTACAGTTATTTTCCAATCTATTCCGGTGATAAAAAGAAGGTCGTTGATTACATGCTCCGAAGCAACGGCCCTGACGGCAAACCCTACACCGCCGATGATATTGAAGCTCCCATTAAGGTTGAAAAAAAAGTACACAAATAGTGTACATATGTACAAGATACGTGTACAACTACGTGCCCGTATTAGCTAGTAAAGGTATTTGGAGTCCCAAAGTAACCCTTTCTTGACTTTCTCCCCTTAAATATAATATAATACTTGGAATTCCTTGAATATCGGGAAAACCTGTGTAAAACGGCTTTGAAAGCGTTTCAATTAAAGGAGAAAAATGGATATCAAAGTAAATATACTTGAAGAGAAGGACTGTAAAAAGGTATTAAAAATAGAGGTTCCGAGCGACCGGGTTTTAGTCGAAATCGAGAATATGTATTCAAATCTTGAAAAGGTTGCGGAGATTCCCGGATTTAGGGCGGGAAAAGCGCCACGGGGGCTTATCGAAAAGAATTTCAAGCAAAAGGTTGAAAAGGATGTTCTGGAAAAACTTATAGCCAGTGCTTATCTGGATGCTTTAAAGGAAAAGAACATTAACCCTATCGCCTATCCTCAGATCGCTGATGTAAAGTTTGAAGCGGGAAAACCCATGGAGTTTACGGCTCATGTCGAAGTAAGGCCTGAGATAAAGCTTGGCAAGTATAAAGGAATAAAAGTAAAAAAAGAGCCGGTCGAAGTTAAGAAAGAAGATGTCGAGAAGTCCCTTAATTATATGCGGGAAAGACAGGCGGATTTTGCCCCTGTGGAAGGCCGCGCCGTAAAAGAAGGGGATTTTGTAATGATAGATTTCCAGGGAACAGCTGAAGGGGTTCCTGAGGATAAATTAAAGGCTGTGGATTATTTCTGTGAGATCGGGTCAAAGAAAATATTTCCTGAAGTTGAAGCGGCACTTATCGGTTCAAAAGTAGGAGAGGTTAAGGATGTGCCTGTCGTTTACAAAGCGGATTTCCCGGGTAAAGACCTGGCGGGAAAAACTGTGGTCTTTAAAGTTACAGTTAAAGGGATCAAAGAAAAAAAGCTTCCTGCTCTTGATGATGAATTTGCAAAAGACCTCGGGGAGTTCAAGACTCTTGACGAAGTAAAGAAAAATATCGAAGACGGGCTCAAAAAAGAACTTGAACAGAAAGAAAAGACAAGGGTTACAAACGCAATAATTGATGAGATACTTAAAAGTGTTGATTTTTCCGCTCCGCAGTCGCTGGTGGATAATGAGATCCAGCATCTTCTTCAGGATTTTGAAGGGAGAATGGCTCAGCAGGGTGTAACTTACGAAGTGATCGGGAAAAAGAAAGAAGAAGTGGAAAAAGAATATTCCGAAATGGCGCTTAAAAGAGTTAAAGCCTATCTTGTACTGGACGAAATAGCAAAAGCCGAAAAAATTGAAGTATCCGAAGAGGAAGTTGACGGAGAGATAAGAACGTTCCTCTTTAAAATGGGAAAAGAGGGCGACAGCTATAAAGAGTATCTAAAGTCCGAAAAAGGCAGGGAGAATATCCGTAACCAGATGATTCAGGACAAGATTTTGGACTTTTTATTGAAGAACGCTGAACTGAGCTGATAGATGCTCGGAGGCTTAGAGGCGCAGATGCTTAGAGGGAAGAAGCACAGAAGGTCGGACGCGCGGATGCGCAGCAAAAGCAAACAGACTAGAAGGTGGTTTTTTAGGGTTTATGGTTTTTTCGAATTTCGAGTTTAGAATTTCGAATTTGTTTTTAAGGAGGTTATATGCTAGTTCCAATGGTGGTGGAGCAGTCGAATAGAGGCGAGCGGGCTTATGATATATATTCCCGCTTATTAAAAGAACGTATTATATTTTTGGGTTCAGGTATAGATGATTATGTCGCTAACCTGATAATAGCCCAGCTGTTGTTCCTTGACGGTGAGGATTCAGAGAAGGATATTTCCATGTATATCAACAGCCCGGGCGGGGTTATCACCGCGGGTATGGCAATATACGACACGATGCAGTATGTAAAATCACCAATCTCTACCATTTGTGTGGGACAGGCGGCGAGTATGGCTGCGGTCCTTCTTGCCGCGGGTAAAAAGGGGAAGAGATTTTCTCTCCCGAATTCCAGGATACTTATTCACCAGCCGCTCGGCGGGGCGCAGGGACAAGCGACTGATATTGATATCCAGGCGAAAGAAATACTCAGGATGAAACATAATCTTAATAATGTTCTGGTAAAACATACAGGACAATCGCTTGAAAAAATAGTAAAAGATACAGATAGGGATTATTTTATGAGCGCGCAAGAAGCCAAGGATTACGGGTTGGTGGACGAGCTGGTGGAAAACAGGAGATAGATTAATGGCCGATAATATTGACAAAAAAGGTTCGTCAATAAGATGTTCTTTCTGCGGTAAGCCGCAGGATTTGGTAAAGAAACTTGTTTCTTCAGGCGCGCCTTCAGTTTTTATCTGTAACGAATGCGTGGCGCTTTGTAATAACATAATCAGCGAACAGGAAGAAAAACCGCTTACTGCCGAGCCGCTTAAAAAGAAAGAACTCCCTAAGCCGGTTGAGTTAAAAAACATGCTGGATGAATATGTTATCGGACAGGATAGGGCAAAAAAAATACTTTCCGTAGCTGTTTATAACCATTATAAAAGGGTTTATACTCCGTCGCATGATGTCGAACTCTCCAAATCCAATGTAATGCTTATCGGGCCGACGGGAACGGGTAAGACTTTGCTGGCCCAGACGTTAGCACGAATTCTAAATGTGCCTTTTGCTATTTCTGATGCCACGAGCCTTACGGAAGCCGGTTATGTCGGGGAAGATGTTGAAAATGTAATTTTGCGTTTACTTCAGAATGCCAACTATAATGTAGAAAAAGCTCAGAGGGGTATTATCTACATTGATGAGATAGATAAGATTTCCAGAAAATCCGAGAATCCGTCTATTACCAGAGATGTTTCGGGTGAAGGCGTCCAGCAAGGGCTGCTTAAAATATTGGAAGGGACGATTGCCAATGTTCCACCTCAGGGCGGAAGAAAACATCCCCAGCAGGAGTTCATTAAAATAGATACTACAAATATCCTCTTTATCTGCGGCGGTGCTTTTGTCGGACTGGATAAAATTGTTGAAAGACGTTTGGCGACAAAACGGTACGGATTTGGTTCTGAAAGCAAAGGAAAAAAACATTTAGAGCACGTCCTCAGGTTCCTCCAGCCGGATGATCTTTTAAAATACGGGTTTATCCCTGAGTTCGTCGGCCGGCTTCCAATTGTTGCCTCACTGGAAGATCTTACTGTTGAAGACTTAAAACGGATATTGACCGAGCCAAAGAATGCTCTCATTAAACAGTATAAAAAGTTCTTGCAGATGGAAAAAGTTAAACTTCGTTTTACCGATGAAGCCATTGAAGCCATTGCCGCTGAAGCTATCAAAAGAAAAACAGGAGCAAGGGGTCTTCGTTCTATTATAGAAGAGATTATGCTTGATGTAATGTATGACATTCCCGGAAAATCCGATATTAAAGAGTGCGTAGTTGACGAGAATGTTATCACCAAACGGGAAAAGCCGGTGTTGGTATATGAAGCGAAAGATAAGGCTAAAACAGCGTAAGAGATTGTCCATAACGTCCGTAAAAGTCCATAAAAGTCCATAAAAGTAAAAGCTTGAAATATATTATAGATAGATAACTGTAAGGGGTTTAATAAATCAAAGTTCCATAATGTAGGACTTTGATAGACGTTATAGACTGTTATGGACTTTTATAGACGATCATTTTATTGGAGGTTTTTCTTATGAAAAAGCGATATATCATGTCCCCCGGGCCTGTTGAGGTTCCGCCTTCTGTTTTATCCGTCGGGGGGCTCCCGATGATACATCACCGGACACCGGAATACAGAAAAGCTTTAAGTGAAGTTAATGAAGGACTTAAATATGTTTTTCAGACAAAAAATGATATTTTGATATTTCCTTCTGCCGGTACCGGCGGTATGGAATCTGCGGTAATTAATATGTGTTCACCCGGAGATAAAGTATTGGTTGCCGCTTGCGGGCAGTTTGGCGAGCGCTGGGCTAAGATAGCTGAATCTTTCGGAATTATTCCGGTGAAAGTATTTGCGGAATGGGGCAATGAAGTCGACTATGCTAAAGTTGAAGCTGAATTAAAAACAAATCCGGATATTAAGGCGGTCTTTACAACGTTGAGTGAGACATCAACGGGTATTGAAAATGATATTAAAAAATTAGGCGGGATAGTAAAGGGAACTAAGGCGGTGTTCGTTGTGGACGCGGTTTCAGGAATGGGCGCGGTGGAGTTTAAAACAGATGAATGGAGCGTGGATGTAACAGTTGTCGGCGCTCAAAAGGGAATGATGATACCTCCCGGCGTTGCGATGGTATCGCTTTCTGAAAAAGCCAAAGCGGCTATGGCTTTAAGTAAAACCCCGAAATATTATTTCAGTTATGAGCAGGCGTTAAAAGCGCTGACAAAAGATAAATTACCGGATACACCGTATACTTCTTCAGTATCATTAGTGTTACAGCTCCGAGAATCCATACGCCTTATAAAAGAAGAAGGTCTCGAAAGTGTCTGGGCGAGGCACTCAAAGATTGCCTCTGCAGTTCGTGCCGGTGTGAAAGCCCTGGGCCTTAAACCTTTTGCGAAAGGCAAGCCGTCAAATTCAGTCACTTCAATCTGGGCTCCCGAAGGTATAGACGGAGATGCCGTAAATAAAAAGATCCGTGATGACTACGGTATTACCATGGCCGGCGGACAGGGTAAGATGAAAGGCAAGATGTTCCGGATAGGTCACCTCGGTTACGTTGACAGATTCGACGCCGTCATCGGTATTTCCGCTGTAGAAATGGCGCTTACAGAACTGGGTATTAAAGTAGAGTTAGGTAAAGGTGTTAAGGCGGTAGAGGAAGAGTTGCTTAAAAAATAGTCCTTAAGGTTTATAAAGTTAATAAGGTTGTTTTTAGAGGTGTTAAGATCAGATTAAATAACACATTAATGTAAAACCTTATAACCTTACAAACTTTACAAACCTTATAAACGGAGAAAACTATGTTTAAAATTCTTGTTGCTGATCCGATTGCTGATGAAGGGATTGAGATACTTAAAAAACAGAAGGATACCGAGGTTGATGTAAAACTTAAACTTGCCCCTGAAGAGATTATTGCTATTATCGGGGATTATGATGCGCTTGTGGTTAGAAGCGAAACCAAGGCTACGACGCCTATACTTGAAGCGGCGAAAAAATTAAAAGTAATCGGAAGGGCCGGAGTTGGGGTTGATAATGTTGATGTGTCTTTTGCTTCAAAAAAAGGCATTATTGTTATGAACACTCCGGATGGAAATACTATTTCCACGGCTGAACATACCATAGCTATGATGATGTCTCTTTCTAGAAATATTCCTGCGGCTGATGCCTCCATGAAACAGAAAAAATGGGATAGAAAGAAGTTTACAGGAGTGGAGCTTTACGGTAAGACTCTCGGAATAATAGGGCTGGGCAGGGTGGGAAGGGAAGTTGCGCTTCGCGCTAAGAGCTTTCATATGGATATAATGGCTTTTGATCCGTACCTTACAGAAGAGATGGCTCTCAAAGCGGGTTATAAAAAAGCTACGGTCGATGAAGTTGTAACTACAGCAGATTATATTACAGTGCACACTCCGCTTACAAAAGAAACAAAGGGAATAATAGGCGAAAAAGAAATTGCAAAAATGAAAGAGGGAGTGCGTTTGATCAATTGCGCGCGCGGCGGGATCATTGACGAGAAAGCGCTTACAGCCGGATTAAAAAGCGGGAAGATTGCAGGAGCTGCAATTGATGTGTACGAGAAAGAACCGCCTGTGGAATATATCTATAGTGATCTGTCAAATGTGGTGCTTACTCCCCATCTTGGCGCATCTACGGAAGAAGCTCAGGTTTCTGTGGCGATTGCAATTGCGAATCAAGTACTTGAAGCCCTTCGCGGCGGGACGGTAAGAAATGCGGTAAATGCTCCGGCGGTACCGGCGGAAATACTTACTCTGATGAAACCTTATATTTTACTCGGTGAAACCCTGGGAAGGACGCTGGTTCAGCTGATAGATGGACCGATAAAAAAAGTTGAGATAGAATACACCGGACAGGTTTGCGATTTTAATACTTCCTATCTGACGCTTTCAATTGTAAGAGGGGTCCTTACACCCATAACAAAGGAGCCGGTAAATTTTGTTAACGCCCCTCATATTATTAAAGAGAAAAATATCCTTGTAAATGAATCCAAATCAAACCTCATTAAGGAGTACACCAGCTTTATCAAAGTTGCCATTACCACGGATAAAGGAAGAAATTCCATTGGAGGTACCGTTTTCGGAAAGAATAACATCAGGATTTCCCGTCTTTTTGGATATGATATTGATCTTGAACCGGCAACTTATATGTTGATAATCATCAATAAGGACGTTCCGGGTATGGTTGGTAAAATTGGAACTCTTTTGGGTAAAGAAAACATAAATATAGCCAGTTTGCAGATGGCAAGAAAGATAACCGGCGGCGACGCTACTACCATATTGACGCTTGATAACCAGATAGAAGACAAAATCATGCTTGAGCTGGCAAAGATGGATAATATAAGAGCCGTCAAGTTTGTAAAAAATGATATAGCATAAGGTACGGAAGGACTCTTTTCGTCGAAACTCAGTGCGAAAGCCGGGAGAGATTCATACTGGTTTATACAAAAACCCGCCATTTTTCAACAGCGATTCCGCAACTATAATAAATAGCCCTATAAAAACCTGTATATACCCTGAGAAAAACGATTATTACCTGTTTAAGCAAATTCGCAC
>MFGV01000078.1 GCA_001778375.1 Candidatus Firestonebacteria bacterium RIFOXYD2_FULL_39_29 | reverse complement strand
TCAGATATATCTACTTAGCTGGAACGGACAATTTGCTAAGACAGGACTTTCACCTGTTAGACTAAACATTTTATTGGCTGCGCGGGTGGATGTCCCTCTTTGAAAATCAATGTTTTTGCTATTTCTCGGCAATTTTTAAACCTTTACATCATTTGTTTTTATTGCTATAATCCCGATACAGACATATTGGATAGCACTCCAATTTGTCTATGGACAAATTGGAGAACAGTATTATTTGGAGGAACCATGCAAATTAGATATCTTGAAAAATATATATTAACCGACCTTCAGAAAAAAATGGTGTTTGTTGGCGGACCAAGACAGGTAGGCAAAACTACTCTGGCGAAAATGACTGCAGATCAGCGTTTCCATGGCAAATCTCAATATCTTAGCTGGGATCACGCCGGCGATAGAAAATCAATAGTATCTGAATCCTTTGAGCATAAAAAAGAATTATTGATCTTTGACGAACTGCATAAATACAAGCATTGGAAGAATTATGTTAAAGGGTTATACGACAAGTTTTCACCAGGCCTTAAAATAATTGTAACCGGGAGTTCAAGATTGGATGTCTTCAGAAGAGGCGGAGATTCGTTATTAGGAAGATATAGATATTACAGACTCCACCCCCTTTCGATAGCTGAACTTACAGGTACCAGCATTATTCCTGAACCATTCAAAGATATCAAACTAGATCGTTCATTAGTAAATCAGAAAATATTCGAAAGATTGTTAAAATTTGGGGGTTTTCCGGAGGTATATTACGCCGGCAAGGATACGGAGCTTAGAAGATGGCATGAAGAACGGGCTGAAAGAATTGTTAAAGACGATATCCGTGATATACAACAGTTGTCAGATCTATCATCTATGCTTATTCTTACTGAACTCCTCCCTTCAAAAGTAGGCTCGCAGCTTTCCGTAAACTCAATGACCGAGGACCTTAAAGTTACATACAAGACTGTAGCAGCCTGGCTTGACATACTTGAGAACTTCTATTATCATTTTCGGATTCATCCGTTTCAAAACAGTAAAATAAGAGCGCTTAAGAAAGAGCCGAAACTTTATCTGTGGGACTGGTCTGCTGTTCCGGAAGAATCGGCCAGGCTTGAAAATATGATTGCCTCACATCTTCTAAAGTTAACTCATTTATTGCATGATGCAGAAGGATACAAGTCTGAACTTTACTATATACGAGACAAAGACAAGCGAGAAACAGACTTTCTTGTGACTGTAGGAGGTAAACCCTGGTTTTCAGTTGAGGTAAAGTCGAAATTTAAGGGAATTTCCACACAGCATAAATATTTCAGGGAAAAACTTAGTATCCCGTATAACTATATAGTTACTTTGGAGCAGGATCGTTTAATCGATCAGGATGGTTTTGTTATAACCGGAGCTGCCAGATTCCTTTCAGGTCTGGTTTAGATTGCCAGGGTTGTTAATGTTTTTTTCATTTGATTATCCTGACAAATGTATTTCGTACACCTTTTATCAGCAACCAGATCACCACTGTAATTAGCTCATAAAATATTAATCCGCAAATAAAGAAAACTGACGGAATATTTCTAAAAAGATCTCCGGACGAGTAAAATGGATGTTTAATAACCTTCCCAATTGCATCTAAAAATAATAAATAAGGGAAATTTAAAATGAACTCCCAATAGTAACATGCATCGCTGTGTATGAAATAATGATACACAATAAGAGGAAAGGAATTTGTAAATATATAAATAACCGCAACTATTACAAGAAGTCGAGCTAAAGTTAGTTTCTTGTTATTGCTCATTTTATCCTTTGATTGCATTTTGCATCAAACACGTTCATTTATATAGACTCTCAAATGTTTTAAATCTGTCTTTTACTTTATCTGATAACATTGGAAAAACAGTTGTAGCATTATCACCTTCTAATATTTTTATCTCATAGGGTTGCTTAAGAATTTGTGTAAGGTAATAAAAAGTAGCCATATCTGCAAAATCTTCCGCCCAATTTTGACTGCCATATAATGAAACAAACGGAGATTTACTCAGATTTACGTAATATGTTTTATTGAAAGGTACTCTAAGCTTTGTATAATATGTCAAGTTTGACCTTCCCATAAAATCATATTCTTCACAAGGATTACGATACTTCAACCAAATATCTTTGGTAAATTTCGTTTTCTTGTTTTTTAATTTCTTTAAATATCTAACTTCTTCACTTAAGTACGGCGTTACTCCGAGTTCGAGATCAACTACATGATTTGACTCGTGAAGAAGTCCATATAATAAACCTTTATACTTTTTACCACAGTTTACAACAATTTTATCTGCCGGATAAAAACAATTGTTTTCCCTATATGTAAGCCAATGCGAAATATTTTCTTTTAAAAGTACAGAATTGATAACCATATATACATACATATCATTGTTCTTATCCATTACCCAGCCTGTACTGCCCCCGCCGTCATAATCATTAATAAAATATATTCCTATCAGCTTGGCAGTCAATACATCTCTATTTAGCTTTGGTAAAAGATCAAAATATTCCTCAACAAGCTTTTTTTCATCATTAGATGGCACATATACAGAATAGTTACCAAACACCTTGTTTTTCTTTAAATTTTCAAGGACAAAGTCAGGCGCAACCTTAATTCTATCCGCGATTGACGCATTTTTATCAAAAACATAGTTTTTCAGATACAAAGCCGGATATTTTGAAGGATTCTTAATTACATCTCTGCAATATTTCTCGATAGAATCATCGCGAGTAAAATAAAGCAATGCCGCAATAGCAGCGATAAGCACTATCACGAGAACCCCTAATACTTTTAGTACAGTTTTTAATATCTTCATAATTTTATTTTACCGGACCTATTCGATTTAATGGCAACCAGATCTTAATAGGCTTTCCAACTATATCTTTCTTGTCAATCAACCCAAAATGTCTTGAATCATAGCTGGAATCCCTATTATCTCCTAAAACAAAATATTTCCCCTGCGGAATAACAAGTAAAAAATAATCATCTCTCTCTTTTATTACATTGGTATCGATATGTTTAGCATAAGGTTCGGTCTGTTCTATTCCGTTAATGAAAAGTCTCTTTTTTCTGATTTCAACCTTATCTCCCGGCAATCCAACACATCTTTTTATATATACCGGTTTCTTTTCTATAGGAGCCTTAAAAACTATTATATCGAATCTTTCTACTTTACTTATTTTATATGCATATTTTGAGACAAAAAGTTGATCTCCTACCAGAAGAGTTGATTCCATTGAACCGGCTGATAAAGTAAATGTTTGGATCAGATGTTTTTTAATTATTGTTCTCCAAGGCAATATTTCTGATAACAGAAATAACGCTATAACAAGAACAAACAGATTCTTGTTTACTTTAAGCGTCCAAGATGTTTTTCCGTTTAACTCCCTAGCAGCTTTATAAGCGTGGAGAATAGAAAATATATACAAAAGAAGGAATAGAAGCTTTTCTAAATACGCATCAATTTTTAACGCTACAATCACGAAGGCAAGCAAAATGCAAGACACACCCTCTATAACCTTTTTTAAATATAACTGTCCCAGCCCAGGAATAAACAGACTCAAGCAAGCAGCCAGGAATTCATCCTTCTTTATCGCATAATCTCTCGGGTTTTTTTTCCTGATATAACTATGAACGGTCTTTAGCTGATAGTAACAAAATAATACTAAAGCAGGAATTGCCATATACATAACATATACAGAAGCAGGACCTTCGGAAAAAACACCATAAGCTGAAAGTAATATCAGAGACAGCCAAACAGACATTATAACAAGCCCTTTTGCCTTCGCCCCTGCATAGATATACCCCAACCCCGGAAGAATATAACTAAATATTACTCCAAGCCACGGGTCTTTCTTTGTTTCAACCATTCTCCCTCCAGCTACTTTTCATTTTCCCTTGATACTCCTGCAATTTCCAATCCATTCCGCCTTTTTTACTTCTCTGCTATTTTTTATGTACTGCAAACTGGTAAGCAAGTATTCCGGCACACACTAAAAGCAAAATACCATAAGTAACCAGATTTGCTTTAATAACTGCTTTTTTAATGTCCTTCTTATCCTTATCTTTAAAATACGTTTTGACAATCCAATTTTCAATAAAAACAGAAATAAAATATGACGGAATAAGTCCAACAGCTGCAGCTATTGGAGCCATCCACCATAGATCGCCTTCATATGGGACTAACCAAGCAGATTGCAAAGTCACAGCAATTACCTTTTTCCCAATAGTTAACAAACCATAGGCTTTTCCTCCATCAAATAATATCTCAAAAGCCAACATAAGCGCCCATGAAAGAGGAATACCAATAATTGTAGAAACGGCATTAGCAACTGTAGAAGGCAGGTAAGCAGTTTTAAAATCTACTTTAAGCATTTTGGTGAATATAAAGGCTTCGATTATAATTATTGGGATTAGTGCAATTATCATTGCCGGAAGTGTCAAGAAAATCATCGGCACTCCGACATCTGCATGAGCAAACGATGGATATAACAACAACAATAACACTGAAAATGCGAATAAATAATAGTTTCTTTTTTTCCTCACCTTATCTCCTCAAGTCCAAGGGACAGCATCTGCTTTTTTTGCACTATTTTTGCTTTAAACAAAAAACCCACGTCTAAAATATGTGGGTTTGGATTCATCTATGTATTTTCTATCCTGTTAAATTTGCTTAAATTCTTATTTCTTTCCGGGAAATATTTCATTCGTCCCCCTGCAATCGAATGTGTTTATAATATATTGTATAATTAAACAGCAGAGAATACAAGAAGTTTTAGAAATTCCCGTGAGCATCTGCCGGAATTTTTTTGACAGAGTTTAACACTTATGATACACTTTATCAGGAGGGTAAAAATATGGCTACAAATAATCTGAGAATAAACGTTGTGCTTAAAAAATCTACTTACAAAAGCATTGCGGACTTAGCAAAGATGAATCATACTTCCTTATCATCTGAAGTTAACTTTCTTGTTAAAGAAGCAGTTGAATTGCATGAAGATACTGCTTTAGGCTGTATAGCAGGAAAAAGAGACAAAAGCAAAAAACTTATTTCCCATAAAGAGGCTTGGAAATAGCGCCTTAAAGCCATAATGCACAGAAAAGATATCTACACGGAAGTTTTTTCCCGCCTTTAGTACCGGAAGGAACCAGGATTTGAATATTAATGATTTGTTTACCTTAAAAATATATCTTTGCTTCCAATCTTATTCTGGTGTTATCCTTAAACCGGCCGAAAAGTCCTGTTTCATTACCCTGCAGTATGTCCGCTCCGAGTACTATTGAGATATTTTCAATACCTTTCCAGGTAATCTCCGGCTGAAGAAGGCTGTCAAAATACTCCAGATTATTAAATGACTTTAAATCTAATATCACCCATTCGCTTAATTTCAGCTCTATCTTTCCGGCTAAGGCATGCCTGAAAATATGTCTTAAAGAAAGATCCCCGGCTGAATATCCGGAATCATATAAATACTGAACTATTATAAAAAGATTTATATTGGCAAAAACACTGCCAAAATCTTTATCCAGTCCGAGATTAAATCTATAATACGACAGCGTCATAGAAGAGTCAAGATCAGCAGAAGCTTCCGGCATCACTTTTGCTATTTCACTTTTCAAGCCTATTCCGGCAATCACAGTCGCACAGTCAATACCGAGAACATTAATACGGTTATAGACGGGCAGTATTTTTACTTCAGAGCTTTTTAATACCGGATTAAAGGACATAATAGAATTCAAATATTGGACCGGCGCTCTGTCATAGCTGAATGCGTAAGTGAAAGAATAATCCAGCCCTTCGTTTCTTCCGTTGTATCTTACGCCAAACGAAGAAGACGAGAGATCTTTTGGAGGAAGTTTCGAATAATCATAGGAATAGGATAAATTCACATCCCCGACTCCGGGAATATTTTTTGTCCTCGGCAGAAAAAACCATCTGCTGTCAGAGTTGTCCGGCATTTCGTCCTCTTCAAAAAAAGGAATCAGAACAAACTCTATATTTGACTCTTTAAAAGAAAAACCTAACTTAAGAGCCCATAAAGTTTCTTCTATATTTTCAACAGGATCGGTCAAATCATGTCTTTTAAAGACATCAACCGCTTTATAGGAGTCGGCGCGGCCCCAGGTTATAAATTGTTTTCCAAGAATAACATCAACAGCTTCTCCGGTATAGGTAAAATTTAGTTCACTTGGAACAACCCTTGATCTGCTTGTGCTGTCAAAATCATAACGAATATTGCCGTTTATCAATAGAAATAACTTTTTATTTAAATACCATTTCAGTTCAGGATTAAAATCAATTTCTCTTCTGTCGTTTAAGGTGTACTCACTTTTAGTCTGATAGCAGAAGTAACTGTACTTAGCTTCACCTTTAAAATAAATATCCATGGAATTTATTTCGTCTTTCAGCCTTTCCAAAAAGGTTCTGTTAGACTTATTACCTTTTGTTCTATTGTAATAGATACTATTATCTGCTGTAAAAGAAACTGAAATAAGTGAAACTACGATTACGGCAGACAGTATTGATATTTCCGGTATTTTCCGCATCATTTACCTGTTTTAAGATACCTTTCCGTAAAGATATTTTCAGAAATACCGCTGTCAATCTTTATTGAAGTAACTTCAGTTATCGTTTTATGCTTTGTTTTAATATTCTTCATCTCAGTACGTTCCCATCTGTATTTAACACCTTCTTTGGTCTCATAGCTTTTAAGATCAGAATTAACAAGTTCTTTAAACATTTTCCCGTCTTTATCCCTGTATATTGTCCGGGAAACAACATATTTTACCGGATCCACCCAATATGTAATTTCCGAGTAGGCCGTTTCACTCTTTAGTTTCTTATTCACAGGTACTGCACTTATTACCGTCCATACGGTGTCTCTGATAGTCTCATTTGATACTATTTTGTATAAATATTTTGAAGTAATAGGATCCGCCGCATCCTCATAACTATAGTCAGTGCCCATATAATTATCAGTTAAATTTGACGAAGCTATGCGTCTTACAGTATGATACGCAGGAATATAAGCCCACTGATCATTGTCTCTATTTGAGTTTTCTATGGTTAAAACACCGTTATCAGCCATATCCAGAGGGGTATGGAAATAAATCAAACGCATGTCATCTTCCCCTTTTTTTCTTTTGCTATAAAGCGTTGCCGTACGTTCATGTGTTTTATTCCCTTCTGAGACCAGGGTCATTTTTACTTTCATCACTTGATCTTCGGAAGAGCCTTGCTTTAAAACCGCATCCATTATTTCCGACGGTTTCAGCTCCGCAAAGAGGAATGAACCGGCCGCGATAAATACAAAAAAACAAATCCTGGTCACTAACTTTAATATATTTTTAACCATTTTTCTCCTCCATAGTTTTACTCTATAACCCTTGTCTTAAGCACTTCGGCTATATTTAAGTCATACGTCTTTTTAATACCGTATAATACCGCAACGGGCACAAGTAACAAACAAGGTATTATTACCATCAAAAAATCGCCAATTTCAAAATAATTATACACTTTAAACCAGGCTTTTTCCATTCTCAGGTTTAAAAAATCCGTAACAAAAAGAGTAAAAGGAATACAGATAATATTCGCTATTACCGTTAAAAACAAAGCTTCTGATATTATTATTGCTGCCAGCTGCTTTTTCCCGTAGCCAAGAGCCTTTAAAAGCACATATTCCCCTTTTTTGTCGCTGATAGAAAGATTCATTATAGTAAAAATAAATATTATTGCAACCGCCAGGCTCATTATGGTTGCGATACTTATTGTCTTTACCATTTGCTTTGACATTTCCATGAACTCACCGACAATCTTTTGTTTAATAGTGATGTTGCCGGTATACTCATATTTTCTAAGATCTGCAGTTATCTTCTTTGGATCAGAAGAAGAGTTTATGTACAATCCCGTGCATTCATCCGGGAACTCCAGTATTTTTCTGGCAACTTCAAACGGAATTATTATCTGACCTATTGTCACTTCTGCTATAGTTCCTGCCAGCTTGAAATTAAACACTTTTCCTTCCCTTACCCTGACCTCGAAAATTTCCCCAAGCTTTAATCCGATTTTATCCGCCAAGTCCACGCTTAAAACAGCTTCGTTCTCATTTTTTGAAAATTTATAAATACCGCCGTCAGTTAATTTAATCTCTTTAAATCTGCTTTCAGGGTTTATACCGAACAACCGGGCGCCTTCATAAGCTCCCGATTTTCCGACTTCCACGGATCTTCTGAAAAACGCCTCGCTATAAGAAATTTCTTTTTCCTGTCTTAATTCTTTCAGTTCATCAAGCATAATCGGATAAAGAAAATCAACCACCACATCCCACTTTTCTCCGTTAAAGTTTTTTTCTATCGTTTTCCTGAAAGAGCCTACCGCCGCGATATATGAGATAGAAACCGCAAGCGCCAGGCCGACGGATATTATTGTGACTGCGACAATCCCCGGACGTCTGAATATATTTCTGGTTCCAAATCTTATTTCCACCGGAAGTTTTGAAAAAAGCATAAATAAATTTTTAACAACAGAAAATCTTATAATACCGGCACCGGATACTTCTCCTCTTATAATTTCCTGAGGAGTCAGCCGTAAAAAGCCAATAACGGAAACAAAGACAGCGAAAAGAGCCAATAATAGCGTTACTGTTATTCCTACAGCCATTGTCTTGAAAGAAAATATCATATATAAAACGGGAAAATCCAGCAAGGAGGAGTAGGTGTTTGCAAAAGTATTTCTTACAATAAATGTAACTACAATGCCTATAAGCACTCCCAGAAAGGAAATAACAAAACCACCGAACATAAAGCAGGCAAGGATCTCCCTCTTCCTGTAACCAAAGGCCAGCATGACTCCGATTTCTTTCTTTTGCTCGGATATTATCCTGTTAAATATTATAAGTACAAGTATAAAAACGAGGAGGCAGATAGTAATTTCTATTGCAGGCGTGTATACTTTAAAAGCGTTTAAATCCATGGTAAGGAATCTGTTTGAAAAATGATCTTTATTGGTAAAAACAGCTTCAACATTAAGCTTTGACATTCTCGAGGAAATACTCTCTTTCAATTTTACTTTATCGACTCCCGGTTTGAATTTAAATACAATATCATTTATCATTGTAAATCCCAGAGAATCAGATACAAGATTAAGATCCCCGAAAACCACGCCTAAAAGAGAAGGCAGAAAATAATCTGGATTTGCAGAACTCAAGATATACTCAGGACTTCTAACAATACCGCCAATCTTTACATTGTAAACCTTTTTTCCTACTTGAAGTTCAATATTATCTCCGACTTTAAACCCTTCTTCTTTCTCCAGAAAATGCTCAATCACTACAGTATTAAAATTGTTTTCCTTTAAGGGCAGACCTTTTACTACATTTAACTTGTTTACCTTTGGAACCAAAGTCTCAAGAAGTATCATTCTTCCGGGAAGCTTTCCCTTTTTTTTCAGTTTTACTTCTCCCGGAAAAACAAGGCGGCGCTCTACACTCTCAATGCCGGGAATATCGGCAAAACCGGGTAAGTTATTAATATCATTTGGCATGAAGAGAACTTCAAGGTCTGCAAAGTTTTCGGTTTCAAATATTTTATCTTTCGTAAAAAATAAACTATCAATGGACATTTCAATGCCGCTGTAAGTACCGACTCCACAAGCTATAATCAGCATCACGGCTGCAGAAAGCCATTTTGAAGCAAACAAATCCCTTAGAAATTTGATATATATCTTTTTCATATATTTATTGAATACTTCCGTCCTTAATCTTTATTATTTTGTGGCAGATTTTAGCTATTTTTGGATTGTGAGTAACAATCACAAAAGTTGTTTTCATCTTCCTGTTAATTTCCAGCATTAACTTTACGATCTGATTTCCCGTGGCTTCATCCAGGTTGCCGGTCGGCTCATCCCCCAGTATAAGCTTGGGATTTTTTGAAAGAGCCCGGGCTATAGCCACCCTTTGCTGTTCTCCGCCGGAAAGCTGGGAAGGAAATTTATTCATCTTACTTCCCATCCCTACAAGCTCTAAATATTCAGCAGTCCGTTTCTTTATTTCACCTTTTTTTATATCAAGCATCTCAAGCCCCGCTTCCACATTTTCAGCTGCAGTAAGCGTCGGGAATAAGTTATAAAACTGAAAGATAAAACCTATTTTTTCCTTTCTTATTCTGTTTAAACCTTTCGAATCCGCGCTATTTACCTCTTCGCCGTCTATAAATACTTTGCCGTTTGAAGCCGTGTCAAGAGTTCCTATAATATTCAGCAGAGTTGTTTTACCGGAGCCGGAAGGTCCGACAATAGCCGCTATTTCTCCTTCTTTTATTCTCAGCGTTACATCTTTTAGCACAGAAAAGGATATATCGCCGGTATTATAAATTTTGGAAACCCGAACAAGCTCTATCATATCTTTTTTCACGAATCTCTCCTAATATTTTTATGGTCTGCTTTCCTCTCGGCATTTAACAGAATACTGCGATTTACATAAAAACACACTATAGCAGGCAGATCAAAACGGTATCTATCTTTGTATCCCTTTAATGGTTAACATTTCCTGTATAGGCCGTCTTAGAGACAACTCTTTTAACGGAAAGCCGTAACCCAGCCTAAAAAGTAATATCAGACCGTTTTTATCCGTTACAGGAAATATTTCTTTAAAATCTTCATAAAGTTTTCTTGCAAAAATATCTTCTTTCGCGTTAAAGCCGTTATTTTGGCCTTTTTTTATTCTCTCTATAAATAATGTTATAACTGTCATAGGCTGTACCAGTACATTATTTGCCGCAGCGGTAAGCCAGAATCTTTCCAAATCCCGTCCGCCCTTTATAAAATCCCCCGGAGTTGAATTATCGGTGTATATTAACCCGACATTGGAAGAGCTCATTATCATAGCAGCCGTGCTCAAAGACATCATTTTGTTCATTCCGGCAAACTTGTTTAAAAATTTCATTCTTTTCCAGGGCTTCAGAGAGCGCAAAAACAGCACCCCGGCTTTACCTATTCCAAGATGCCCCGTATCAAAGCCATCATGCTTCATTTCTGACTCTTTTCTTGAAAATCTTATTTTTTCCATAAATTCGGTATGCATTATTTCGTTATTGTACCTGATCCAGTCGCTTTTCGCCGCCATAAGAGCCGCTTTTCTTTTTAGCTTACTGTTATCACTCAGTATCAAACGGCTGTTATTACCTTTTACAGACTCTTCCAGCTGCTTGATAACATTTACAGGTATTTTTTTGTAAGGCAGAAACGGTCTTCTATTTGTACTTCTTTTATCAATAAACGGATACATGCCTTCTTCTTTTGATGATTCTGTTAATTTGACTCTGGCGCACAAACCATCATCATTTTCATCAGGGAAATAAATAAACTCAGAATCATAACCGGATTTTTTCGCAGCAATACTGATGTTTTCTATAACAGCGCCTATTGATATACAGGTTGCTTTTAGATCAACATCAAGAAAAGCTTTTGCTCTTTCCGGAACAATATGGACATCAATAAAATCATTATTTTTGTCATAAACAAATTTCCACGGTTGACAGTTATCTCCTGAGGGCGCTCTAAGCCCACGTCCGATTATATCGTATAAAATCTCTGTATTAATCATTTCTTTTCCTGCTCTTTGGCAAGCTTCCATAATAAATATTTTAGTTTTAATTTCTGAACAGGGTTCTTATTACCCCCTATCAGATAACCATATTTCTGCTTTTGAAGGAAAGGATCATACTGATAATAGTGCGGAATACATTTTGACTTCCTCTTGTTTAAAAGTATAGCCAAAGATTCTGTAACTATTAATGAAGTCGTAAGGCCGTACGTGGGCGCTATACATGGGCCGCTCCTGTTGCTAAGACTTACTTTTTTCAGGTCCATATATTTGAAATGAAGCGCTGCAGGTGCAAGACCCACGGCAAAAGACGCGAGTTTTTCCATCTTTTCCATACCGGGTTTAATATTGAAGTATTCCACAAAACTCATTCCGGTTGGAGAGAAAACCAAAAGTGTCGAACTAAAGCCAAAAGGCGCCGCAGTTAAGGAATATATTCCTTTTTTTCTGGCAGTCATAAATGTTTCCAGTCTGATATCCACCTCAAAAAAATCAAACCCGTCTATAAATATATCCGCTTTTTCAAGAAATTCATCAATGTTTTCTTTTCTTATCCCTCCCGGTATTATTTTTACCTCTGCAGTGGGATTTATCGAAAGAATAATATTTTTTGTCACCTCTGCTTTGTTTTTTCCTATGGTGTCCATAGTGGCGCTGTATTGGCGGTTCAAGTTTGAAACTGAGTAGGTATCAGGGTCGGAGATGACAAAGCGGCAGACGCCGAGCCTCGCAAAATTCAGAGCATAAGAACTGCCGACACCGCCCATTCCTGCTATAGCCACGGTAACTTTTGATATTTTTTCCTGTTCGGCCTCGGTCACTATTCCTATATTACGTAAAAACGCCTCTTTATAATTAAATTTGACTTCACCCATAAGAACTCCTTATTTTCTTTTTAAGAAACATTATTCTTTTAATTTCATACCGCTATTAAACCACTGCAATAATACTGGATTTACAGCTTCCAAGACTTTACCGGTTTCCGCAAGATTTATAAAATACGGGGTCCGCATACCATGATAATTTCTGGGCTCGCCTATTTTTTCAAGATTTAGCCCGGCATTTATTAATGAATTTGCCAGACGGCTTTCAGTAACAAGATATGAATATTGTTTTTTTTGAATAATTGCGTATTGATATAAAATCCTCCAAAGCCCGATCAGAAGATTAGGAGATCTCGCTCCGGCAAAATTATCTTTCAATTCTTTTTCAGTGCTGAATTTTGCCTCTGTATTATTTTCTTTATATTGCAAGTCATCAACTCTTCTTCGATACTCCCTTGCAATACAAAATCTGGATATCTCCATTACATTTTCCCTCTTATATTTTCCGTTCCGGAGAACATCCACATCAAAATGCGTTTCTAAAGGCAGCTTGTATTTATCTGCAGGAATTAACCTGGTTGAAGCTATTGTTACATCATTTCTATCCTTTACCATAAAAATAGTACTCTTGGCATCATATTCATCAATTTCCAGACCGGTCTCATTAGGCGGTTCCCAAGTATGCTCTTTTGTGTAAATCAGATATCTCAATCTATATACTTCTTTTTTCTTCTCTTCTGTATCTGCTTCACAATATGCAAACAAATCTTGAAGCTGTTGATAATATTTAAACATATTGGTGTTATTGTATGATTCAATATATTCTCTTATACGATTACGGTCCTCTTCGTTTATATCCTGGAAGCGTAACCCGACTTCATCATTTTTAACCCAGGCTACTTTCGCTTTAAAGAAAAATGTGTGATCTACGGACGGCAATCTGAAATAAGTAGAAATAACATCATCTTTACTCAGAGAAAATACAGTAGAAATGCACATGCCTTTTTCACTTATATTTCGAATAAATCCGCTTTCTTCTTTTGCAGAGGCCTGGCAATTTGACAGCAACCTGCTTCTAAGGGAACAAAAGAATAACTTCACCCTCTTTGATCTTTCCATCATTAACCCTCCCATGGTTTTGGTTTTATTAAAACAGGAAAGCAATGCTTTGCAATATGAGAATATACAAAAGGCGGGATTTTTGATGTTTTTTCTATTTTAAGCCCTAGTTTACAGCACCATGCATGCATCGTTCCTCCAGTAATTCAAGGTCCGGCACCTGTTTTTCACACCGACCTTTGAACCTGGCATTCATTACAACTTAAACCAGATCCAAAATTCTATGTTCTATCCAGATTGGTGCCGGATCGGCAGTTCAGCCTCCGTCACATGATTTTCTCAAGTATTTCTGCAGTAAGTTCGAACTCCTCTGCTCAATTTCATTCGACTTTACTCAGAGCATTCTTTTGAAGCATGTGCCGGACTGGAACTTTGCGCCCCCACCTTGCGATGGGTTTACCTTTTCGGATTAATGTAATTGTAGCACATATTTTTGATTTATTACAATAATTTATTCACCCGAAATTCCCTTGAACCTTCAATACAATACTCAAAGCTAAGCTTTTTTACTTTGGATTTCGGGTCAGTCCTGAAATCCGAGAATTGAGGTATTAATCGGCTTTCTGGCAGGTTTTGCATCTTGATTTTCATCTCTTATATCGGTAAAATGGCTTCTAATGAGCCTGGCTGAGAAAATTAAGACTATACCTGAAAAGAGCGGTGTTTACCTGATGAAGGATACCGACAGGAGGATTATTTATGTCGGAAAGGCCGCTAACTTAAAGGACCGTGTCAGATCATACTTTTTGGATAAAAGCAGGTACGACCGGAAAGTGGCGGCGCTGGTTCCGAAGATATTCGATATAGACATAATAACAACAAAAAATGAAATGGAAGCCTTGATCCTGGAAAGCAAGCTCATCAAAAAATACCGTCCAAAATACAATGTACTTTTTAAAGATGATAAAACCTACCCCTATATTAAACTTTCTATAAATGAAGAGTATCCCCAGATTTCCTTAACAAGACGGGTTCTGCCGGACAACGGCAAATATTTTGGTCCTTACGTCTTTGGCTCAGTCGGAAAGATAATCAAAGTGATACAGAAAACCTACAAGCTTCGAAGCTGCAGACTGGTACTTCCGCTTCCTCCGGGAAAAATAACCGGACGGGCCTGTTTAAAAGAAGAGCTAAAGTTTTGCAGCGCTCCCTGCCTGAAAAAAACAACAAAAGAGGAGTACGCTGATCAGGTCAAAGAAGTAATTAACTTTTTAAGCGGGAAACAGAAGGAACTGGAGAAAAAGCTTGAGGCAAAAATGAAGAAGGCCTCAGAGAATATGGATTACGAACAAGCCGCGCTTCTCCGGGATCAAAAAGAACTTGCACAACTGATTGCCGCGCAAAATGCCGGCAAAGTGAAGATGTCCCTGGAAGCTAAGGAAGAGTCCATGGATACACAAATAGAAAAAGCGCTTAACGGCTTACAGAGTTTACTTTCACTTAAAACCTTGCCCCTGACCATAGAAGGCGTGGACATCTCAAATATCTCAGGCACTAACGCTGTGGGTTCCGTGGTCCATTTTTTTAACGGCGAACCGGACAAGAACGGCTACAGAAAATTCAAGATCAAAACAGTTTCCGGTCCGGATGATACAGAAATGCTCAAAGAAGTTATCGGAAGAAAATATAAAAGAGCTCTTGAAGAAAAAAAGCTGCCTGACCTCATTCTTGTTGACGGAGGAAGAGGCCAGCTAAACGCGGCAAAGGAAGTTCTAACTGATCTTGGAATAAATATTCCTTTAATCTCTCTCGCAAAACGGGAAGAAGAAATATATTTTGACGCTTCCTCTTCACCTTTACGCTTGAAGAAGGATTCCGCGGCACTTCATCTTTTACAGTACGTAAGGGATGAAGCACACAGATTCGCCGTCAGTTATCATAAAACGCTCCGGGACAGAAGTACGGTAAGATCAAAACTGGACAGCATAAAAGGTATCGGCGAAAAAACCAAACGAATAATACTTGCCCGGGTAAAGGATGTTAACAATATTTCGACTGAAGAGATATCAAAGTTAACGGGTGTTTCAAATACTGTAAAAGAAAAATTAAAAGGAGATTTGTGAGCTCAGACGCTAAAAACGAAGGCAAAAGCGGGATTGTTCTGATAAACCTGGCTGCAAAAACAGCGAAGAAGAACAATGCAAGGATTTACCTGACAGGCGGATACCTCCGGGATTCTCTCTTGCAAAAAGAGGTTATTTCCGATATTGATTTTGTGGTTTACGGAAACGCCAAAAAAACGGCTAAGGCCTTTGCAAAAGCTGCTAAAGGAACCTTGGTAGAACTTTCCGATGCCTTCAATATCTACCGGGTAGTTTGCAAAGGAGAATATATTTGTGACTTTTCCAAAGGCAGGGGAAAAACAATTGAGGAGGATTTAAAAGAAAGGGATTTCACGGTCAATGCTCTGGCAAAAGAAGTTAACAGCGAAGAGATAATAGATATATTCGGCGGAATTCGGGATTTAAGGAACGGCATAATAAGGGAAACAACAGGAAAAGCGGTATATAAAAAGGATCCTCTCCGTCTTCTAAGGGCGGTACGTTTCGCCGCAACACTAAATTTCAAACTTGCCCCAAAAACAGCAAAGAATATCAAATCAATGGCAGGATTAATTTCCAGACCGGCTAAAGAACGGGTAAGAGATGAACTGTTTAAGCTTTTTACATCAGAAAGATCAGCAGAGTATATTATATTATTGGACAAACTCCGTCTGCTTGAGAAAATATTCCCAATTATAATGAAGATGAAAGGTGTTTCCCAGCCCGGGTTTCACCATCTGGACGTATTCGATCATTCCATAGAATCCCTGAATAAACTTGAAGAGCTATATGCAAGCCTTGATTTTAATCTCCCTATAGAGATTAAAACTTTCATCCGGGAAAGAATGAAACAAAAGTCGGGTCAATTTGACAGGAGTACTTTTTTAAAACTTGTCGTTCTCCTTCACGACAGCGGAAAACCCGGGACAAAGTCAAAAGACAAAAAAGGGACACACTTTTACACTCATGAACTTGCAGGCGCGGAAAACTTCAAAATAATAGGAAAACAATTAAAACTTTCCAACGATGAGATCAACACCGGAATGAAGGTAATCAAATGCCACCTTAGGACCGGATATCTTGCGGGTTTAAAGAAGATATCCAAAAGAGCTGTTTATAAATTTTTCAGGGACACAGACAGGGAATCAACGGAGGTACTCCTTCTATCCTGGGCTGACCGCCTTTCTGCAAGAGGCGTCAAAGTAGATAAGAAAACATTATCCGTTCATAAAAAAGTGATTGAAACTCTTTTTAAAGAGTATTACAAAATATCCACTGAAACTAAAGAATCTCAGCTTTTAAACGGCCACGACATTATGAAACACTTTAAATTACCCCCGTCCCCAACAATAGGCAAACTTTTGGAAAAAGCAAAGGAAGCTCAAGCAACAGGAAAGGCTAAAACGAAGAATGAAGCACTGAAATTAATAAAAAAGTTTATCAAATAAAAAAAGAAAATGGACGAGTATCTGATGATAGTCATATACCCGTCCATAGTTTTAACTACTCGTTGATTTTGTTCTTCTTAATGAATGCCCAGATCAACTTTATTTGCTCACCCATACCGCAGTCTTTATCTCCAAAAATCTCTCCGATCCTTACATCCTTTACTTTACTCCACTTTATAACCTTACCGCCAAACGCCGCCTTCTTTACCGGAGCTGCTCCACCTTCAACAACTTTAGCCATGTATTCCTCCCTCTCTTATTTTCTTTCATCTACGGACAATAATAAAGCGTCCAGTTAGACCATTACAGTTATATCACGCCTTAACCCCATAACTCAAGACTATAAATTTCTAGTTACACGTAGCTAGCATTTTTCCTTAATACCTTACTGTTTTTTAGTCAAATGCTTTTTTTACTTTTATAGACGTTATAGACCTTTACAGACTTTTATGGACTAATAACTTTATTCCCTTATATTCGCCCTATAAATCACCTCAGAATGAGGATAGGCAAATTGAACATCTTTTACGGTTGCAAATTTTTTAAATACCTTCTCAACAATATCGCTTGAAACCTTCTGCCTCTGGCTGGCCTTTACATAATATCTAAGCCTTATTAAAACACCCCAGTCCAGAAACTCCGATCTTATAAAAGGCTTTTTTCCTGTATTACTTATGGCATCAGAAGTAATTTCCAGAGCGCAGTTTATAAGTATTTCCGAGGCTTTATCCCAGTTTGTTTCAAAAGTAATTCTTACCGGTACTTCATCAAGGATATAACCTTCTTCAATGTTTTGATCTTCCATCTCTTCAGCTCTGTATTTAAAATCCAGCCTGTAATTTGTAATTACCTGTCCGAATAAAACTGCGGTGGGAATAAGGATCGCGCGTCCGGACTGCTCTTCTCCTCCTACAGTGCCGCCAACCTGTTCCAGTGTTATGTACATAGGGCCTATATTTCTTACATCGCCTATCGTTCCCGCTATTATAACCCTGTCGCCTATCTTAAAAGGATGCAGCGATATTACAAGAAGCCAGGCCGCAACCCCCGTGACCGGAGCCTGCAGAGACCAGCCGAGTAACATACCAAGAAATGCCGCTGAAACACCCAGCGTACTTAAATCCCCGATCTTTGCGAACACAACAACAAAAACAATATATATTATAAAAAAGAAAACACGCCACACTCTTATCACAAATTTTGTATGAACAGGAAAAAACTTCTTCTTATTAAGCCTTCTCTCTATCCATTTTGTAAAGAACTGATAGACAAGAACAAAGATTAAAGTATAAACAGAAAATTTCACCAGATTCGGCAAAGCCTGAAATTGCATCATTATATAATCCATAACACCGTCCTCCTTGCTTAATATCTCTATTTCTGAAGTAGTATACCATAAATTAATTCAGACTGTGTCGCAATTATTTCTAGAAACACCGTTCTTTGACAACTGGAACCAAGAAGCGGTTTTTTA